>JAUUZY010000009.1 GCA_030592015.1 Candidatus Peregrinibacteria bacterium
AAGAAACCTGTTGAGGTTAAGAAACCCGTTGAGGTTAAGGAACCCGTTGAGGTTAAGGAACCCGTTGAGGTTAAGAAACCCGTTGAGGTTTCGGCTAAACTTTGGGTAAAAATAAAGCCTGAAATGAGAAGATCAACCTTTGATGAAATTGTAGCTGATATTGAAAGTTTTACCCCTTTGCTTGAGGATCTTGAGTCTTCTGATTATCAGTCTACTATTCTTGATTCCATTATTGATGAGCAGTTTAATCATGATAGAAAGCTTGAAAAGTCTAGCCTTTGGTATTGTACTAGGCAATTGGATTCGTTTCTAAGGATTAATGAAGGATATTTCCTTAGTTTTGATGAAAAGGCTGCTGAGTACAGGGCCTTGTATTATGCGCTTAATAAACGATTGTGGGATTTTCATAAAAATCCGGAGAATACTTTTAAGTATTCTGGTTTGAAACCACAGGCATTGGTTGATGAGTCCATTTTGGACATCAGTATGGCTCACTATGAGGATTGGATTGATTCTGGAAAATTGCGAAGTAGCCCGGATGAGCGCAAGCTCGTGCTAGGGCTTCTTGTTGAATATTATCAGTTTCAATTGAAGGTCTCTCCAGGTGATCCTGATGCTGCTAAGAAATTAGCTCAGTACAAACCCAGTGCTGGATAGCTTGTAGTGGTCTCCTACCTTATTGGTACATTGAACTTTTCTTTATTGTCGCATTTAGTATTTGGTTCACATCCTTCTTGTTTTGTCGTTGCTGGTTCTGATTCCGTTGCTGGTTCTGATTCCGTTGCTGGCACTGATTCCGTTGCTGGAGCTGCTACCGGTGTGGCTGCCGCTCTTCGGTAATCTCTTTTGTCGTTCTTATCGATTCTAATTGCATTTGCTATATGTGGTCCATTTACCTCTCCACCCATGCGTTTTTCTATTAACATGGCTATTGTATCGTCCATTGTTTCTGATAATGAGTAAGGAAACCGTCTCATTATACTGACAATTTCTCTCCAGGTTTCAGCATCTATTGTATCTGCTCCACGTTTTTCTACTATCTTGTCTAATACTTTTTGTAATTTTTCGTCAGACCAATATCCGTTGAGTTTTCCTGCAATTATGAATTCCCTTATTGTAAAGCTTTGTGCGTTTATGCCTCTTTTCTTGTTGCATGCTTTGAGCAGTTCTAGGATAGCTTCAAATTCCTTCACTCTAGGAAGTTTGTTTCTGTCTATCTTGGCTTGTGTTACCGCATTTATCTCAATATCTGTCATAGTGCATGCTGTCGGTGGTGTCTTGTCTACTACTACTTCAAGTAGTTCTGGTGCTGGGGTGATGTCTGAGTCATTCATTTTGTCCAGTCTTTCTGTCATGCATTGTATTGGTTCTTCTTTTTCACCATTTGCTTCGCATCTTGCCCATTCAGCTTGAATAACTGAATTATATAGGTCAATTACAGCACCTATGCATTCTATGTCGCCATCACATTCGTTAATTTTGTGTATTAAGCCTTCGACGGTAAATGGGTCTGCGTTTGCTCTGAATTCTTTCGCATCGTCTATTGCATTTTGTGTGTTTGCTTTTGAATCTTCTATTAATTGTTCTATAAGTTCTCTTTGTGTATCTTCTTCGATTTTTTCTGCGTTGCTTGTCGTTTTATCGCTAGAGTCGTTGTTCATTGTTACTGCTATTCCTGCTGCGGTCATTGCTACTGCAGCTGTTATTCCTAGCCCGATTTCTAGTGCTAGTCTTTTTTTTGATACTCCTTGAGGTGAATTTGTTGGTCCTGTATTTGGTGTAGTTGGCATATAATAGTGGTTTAATTTTTTAACTAGTAACTAGTTATACTAAAACCTTGCCATTATGTCAAGAGTATTTTCTTAGCTTTTTCCTGTGTTAAAAGTTTCCCCTTATTCTTCAGTTTTTTCCTCCTCTTTTTTTGCTGGTTCAGTAGGAGATTTTTGTTTGATTGTAGGTGTTGGTGGTGGTAAAACTGCGGCTTCTGCCATCATTTGAGCCATTGCGTTGCCTCCTGATGGTGCAGCTTGGTTTGGTTGTCCCGGAAGTTTGCTTGTATCGACTGCTTCTGAATCAAAATCAATTCCTATTCTGGCAGAAATTTCTTGTTCTACAAAAGCTCGTTTACGTCCATGTTTCAGTCTTGAGTATTCTTTTATTACCTCAGCTACTTTCTTATTTTGTTTGCTAGTATCCCAAATCGTTGATACTGAGAATGCTCTTGATGTCGTATTGTTGATGTTCAATTTCATGTACATCTTGTAGTTTGAAATTCCGATTACGTCTTGTTCGGTGAGGAGTGGTGCGTATTCTTTTGCCAAATACTCCGCATCGTCCGCACCAACTTTGAATGAGCTCAGTGACCCGACATTACCAAATACTGCGTCTCTGATGTTTGTTGATGTGCTTCCGTATTTTGTTACGACCAGCTGATTTATGTATTGGTGTGCCAATATTAGATTCAGGTGATACTTCCTTGCCTCTGACAGAATTGTACTGAAACTGTCTGTGGCGAAGTTCTGGAACTCATCTACATATAGAAAGAAATCTCTTCTTTCTGATTCCGGTATATCTGTTCTACTCATCGCAGCCATCTGTATTCTCGCAACTATTATTAATCCCAGTAGCTGTGTATTTAAGTCCCCTATTTTACCTTTTGATAGTTTTACGAATAGTATCTTTCCGTCATCCATAACTTTTCTAAAGTCGAAGGCTGATTTTACCTGCCCTATCGTATTTCTCATTATTTCATTTGTGATAAACGGTCCGAACTTCGAGCTGAAGTATGGGATCATTTCTTGTCGTTCTCTGTCACCTGTATTTGCGTATTCGTTTTGCCAGAATGACTTAACTACTGGGTTTTTCACCTTTTTTACTTTGTATTTTAGAAATGCGTCGTCTGTAAATAGCCTAGGTACGTCGATCAGTGTTGCGCCTTCTTCTTCGTCTTCCATTAGTGTGAGACAGGCGTTCCTGAAATAATGTTGTATTCGTGGTCCGAATATTTCGTCTCCGAATAGTTTTATGAATATCTCTGTTGCTTGAGAGGAAACCAAGTCCTGTTCTGTTGAATCTTTTGCTTCCAAAATGTTCAGACCCATTGGTCTTTGCAAGTCTGATGGATCGAATACGATTACGTCTTTAGCTCTTTCCTTTGGAACATAGCTTAGGACATCTTCTACCAAATCTCCATGTGGATCGATTATGCAGAGACCCTCTCCGTTCCATATGTCTTGTCTCGACATGTATGATATTAGTGCTGATTTACCTGATCCGGATTTTCCGATTATGTAATGGTGCCTTGATCTGTCCGGTTTTGCAAAAATTACGTCCCGCTGTGAACCTCTGTATACGTTGTGTCCCAGTAGAATCCCCTCTTCTGGCATATGTAATGGAGCAGGCAGTACTTTGTAGTCCAGCCATCTAATTATCGGGATTTTGTTGTATCTGCTGCTTGGGAAATGGTACATACTGGCTAATTCTTCTTCTGCCAGAATTGATTTCCTCTCTCCTATCCCGAATAATCTACTGTTTAGCAATCTGTGTTTGAAGTTGAATAAGAATATTTTGTCGTTTATGAAATCTATGAAGAATATTCTTCTTGTTTGAAACCAATTGGATCCTGTGTCTTTGAATAGATTGAGTCCGACCACCATGTTATTGCTCAATTCTTCTGCTCTTCTTTCTGTTTTTGCGCTTGAAAGCAGTCTTACCACTGTCTCAAATCCTGATTGGCTGGCTTTTTCACCTATTCGTTTTGCTACTTCTTCTTTTGACTGTAGCATTCTTACGTATCCATCTCCTCCTCCTTCAGGTTTTTCGATTTCCATTTTTTCGAATCCAAAGAAAACTCCTTTCATTACATTTAGGATTGGCCCTATTAATGGGATTTTTACTCCTTTCTTCTTTTTGCCTTTAAAGAAGGCTTCTCCAAATGCTGTGGCTTTTTTTGTCCATTTGTCGTTTATTGGCCTAATTACTATCTGTATTACTGCTGTTTCCTCATTGCTCATTTTTGAGAAAATGTTTGTCAGTGAGTTTAATGGATCGTTTTCTACAACTTTGTATGTTTTTATTGGGAACCAGTTTTTTTGTTGCAGATACGCATAATATCCTTTTATTTTGCTATCTTTCATTTTGTGCTCATATCTTTCGAGCATTTGTATGTCTGCACTTGGATAGTACGATGTAATCTGTTTTTCGATAATTTGTTGGTAGTACTTTGGGGTTGTTATGTAGAAATCGACGATTTTTTGATGTGCGACCAACTCAAATGTGAATGTGTTTTTAAAGAAAAGCCTTGTTTTTACTATGTTGCTTGCATTCAGCTCTCGTGTTTCGTGTAGATTACGGAAAAATTGGGCCATTATTCCTATTTTTTCCCTGAAATCTTTTTCTGTTTCGTTCTCTTTATCCTTTGCAGACTCTTCTCTTGGCATTGTTATACGCATATAGACCAAGCCTTTTGACTTTTTAACTCTGTATGTAAGCCTTCCTATCCAAATTGATGCCTTTATAGCAAGGAACGCTCCAATCAATATCAGTATTGATAGCAGTGGATTTGCTAGGAAAAATTCCCAAATAAGGTAAATAAAACTTTTCATATGTTTAGTTTTGTTTTCCTTATATTTTAGCAGAAAAACCGCATTTTTACAATGCGTAGTGCCCCTTATTACCCTCTTTTAGCTGATTTTTTCTTTTATGAGCTCTGGGAGCTTATTTATCTCTACTCTATGCTGCTTTGTCGTATCTCTGTCTCTTATTGTGACTTTTTTGTCCTCTAAGGTGTCAAAATCTATCGTTATGCAGAATGGAGTTCCGATTTCGTCCTGTCTTCGATATCTTTTTCCAATTGCTCCGGATTCGTCATATTCGCAGTCAAAGTCCATTTTTAGCTCTTCGTAGATCTTTTTTGCCAGTTTTTGCACTTCTCCCTTCTTTACTAATGGGAAAATTGCTGCTTTTACAGGTGCTATTTTTGGGTCAAATCTCATAACTGTACGTTTTTCATTGTTTACTTCGTCTTCTTCATATGCGTCTAATAGAGTGATCAATACAGTTCTGTCTGTTCCGAATGATGGTTCTATCACATGTGGTATGTATTTTTCATTTGTCTGAGGATCCATGTATTTTAGATCTTTTCCGGAAAACTTCTCATGTTGTTCAAGATCGAAGCATCCTCTGTATGCTACTCCCATAAGTTCTCCCCATCCGAATGGGAATTTGTATTCAACGTCCACTGTCATTGTTGAATAATGTGACAGTTCTTTAGCTTCATGTTCTCTGTATCTTATGTTTTCCTTCTTGATTCCAAGGTCCAAGTACCAGTCGTGGCATGCTTTTTTCCATTCATTGAATAGTTTTTTTGTCTCTTTTTCGTCTGTAGGTGCTATGAAGTATTCGATTTCCATTTGTTCGAACTCTCTTGTTCTGTATGTGAAATTTCCGGGTGTTATTTCATTTCTGAATGCTTTTCCGATTTGAGCTATTCCGAATGGAACTTTTTTTCTGCAAGTTTGTACAACGTTTTTGAAGTTAACGAAAATCCCCTGTGCTGTCTCCGGTCGTAAATATACTGTCGCTGCTGTTTCTTCTATAACTCCCTGATGTGTTTTGAACATTAGGTTGAATGATCTTGCTTCGGTGAATTCCATTTTTCCGCATTTTGGACACTTGAGTTTATTTTCTTCTATTATTTCGCCGATTTCTTTCAATGATTTTCCCGCTGCTGCCTCTATTCCTAGTTTTTCTTCTATTAGTTTGTCTCCTCTTAGTCTTTCTTTGCAATTTTTACAATCCATTAAAGGATCTGAGAATGAACCGATATGTCCGGATGCTTCCCAAATCTTTGGATTCATTAGTATGGATGAATCTAGTCCTACTATATCGTCTCTTGATCTTACAAATGTTCTCCACCAAAAATCTTTTACGTTTTGTTTTAGCTGTGCTCCATATGGTCCATAGTCCCATGTGTTTGCAAGCCCTCCATATATTTCTGAACCTGGAAATACAAAACCTCTTCGTTTACATAGTGCTATGACTTTTTCCATTTTATTATCCATATTGTTTTGTTATTCCTTTGTTTTACTGTCTAAGATTATTGTTATTGGGCCGTCATTGGTCAAGGCGACTTTCATATATGCTCCGAAAACCCCTGTTTCCACTTTTATTCCTTTCTCTATTAATCCATTTTTAAATTTTTCGTATATAGGTTTCGCTACGTCACTTTTTGCAGACGCTGCAAAGTCCGGTCTTCTTCCTTTTTTGCAACTCGCATACAATGTGAACTGTGATATCAGTAGTATTTCCTGATTTGTTTCGATTAAAGAAGTTTGGAAACTTTTTTCTTCTGTCCCGAATAACCTCATATTTACGATTTTCTCTATGAGGTATTTGATGTCTTCTTCTGTGTCCCCTTCAGTTATTCCCAGTAAAATCACCAATCCACTATTGATTTTTCCCACTACGTTATTCTCCACTTCTACTGAGGCCTCTTTGGACCTTTGTATTACTGCTCTCATGAATTTGATTTTTCATTTTTATTCTTCCAGTCCAGTAGTGCGTTTGACAGTACTTTCAATAGTGACTCTGCTGTTCTATGGCTCATGTTTATGCGGCTTACTATTTTTAATGTTGGGTCTTGATTATTTGGAACATTATATGCCATGTCCACGATGCATTCATTGTTGTTGAAATTTACAGATACTGCGTTCGCATATACTCCGCTTTCGATTTCTTCTGAGATTTTTACTTTAAAGCTCTTTTTAGCCTTTGTTTCCTTTTTATCATTTTCTTCTTTCATTGTTTTTGGTGTTATTGATTGCTTCAAGTTTATATCTTTGTCGTTTTATTTTCAACAACAGTTGTTTCCTTTGTTCTAGGTGGTTTTTGCTGTTTTTTTATTGGAATAGTTGAAGGTGGATTCTTTTGCTGTGATTATGTGGGTCCATTTAATTTTATTTATATGTCTGAACAAGTTGTTTTAAATTTTGATTGTTTTACTTTGAATGTTGATTCTCGAAGATTTTTTGTTGAGGGAAAATCTGTCTACTTAAATAACAAGGAATTTTGTCTTTTGGAATATTTTTTGAATAATGTTGGAAGAATTCTTACACGGACTCAAATTTTGGAGGACGTTTGGGATCGAAATATTTTCTGTTCTACGAATACTGTGGATGTTCATGTGAGTAATTTGCGTCGTAAAATAAAAAAGTTCTCAGACCTCAAATTTGTGAGAACGATACATTGCGTTGGCTATATTTTGGAATCAAGTTATTAGTCAAGAGCCTATTTTGGCAAGTCTTACAAGATCAGTTTTTTGATGTCTGAGTAAAAAAATCTTATAATCCATTCTGGACTATTTTTAACCCCTCAACCTATGAATACGTCCGGAGCTGTGCCTGTTGCACAAACTTTATCTGATTTAAGTGCGCTTGTAGATAACCTTTTGTTGCTCTTGTCCGATAAGGAAAAAGTTGTAATAAAGAAACGTTTTGACATTGATAACAATGGAAAGTTTACCCTCGAAGAGATCGGAGGAGAGTTTTCTGTTACACGTGAACGTATTAGACAGATCGAACGCAATGCTTTATCGAAGATGCGTCGAAATGTTTTTAATACTGCACTTCGTCACTTGCATGATTTTGTTACTGAACATGTAAATGAAAGTGGTGGTCTTGTAAAAGAAGATGATCTTTTACGTAATTTGGAGGCTGTTTTGCCTGGAGAATTTAAAGTTGATAGTAATTGTATTCACCTTTCTTTGGTGTTACATGACTCATTGAAATGCGTTGGAAATACTATTCATTTTCATCCGTATGTTCGAGAAACAGATCTGACTGATTTTTCTTTGAAGTTTGCATCTAACCAACTTGTGAATCAATTGCACAAATATGGTGATGTAAAAAATATTGAAAAAATTCATGCTGATTTGAAACCTGTTCTTGATGATATCGATTTCGATCTTGCTAAGGTTAGGTCTCTAATTGCCATCGATAAGCGAGTAACTTTGCTTGATGATGATTTAGTTGCGTTGCTTGAATGGAGGCATATACATCCACGTACTTTGCGGGATAAGATTCTTTATACTTTCAAGTCTGAGAAGAAGCCTTTGCACTTTTCAAAAATTGCGGAGAAAATTACAGCTGCGAATTTTGATAATCGTTCTGTGAATTTACAAGCGGTGCATAATGAGCTGATTCGTCATGGTCAATTTATTTTGATTGGAAGAGGAATATATGCTTTGCAAGAATGGGGATTTGTTAAAGGTACCGTTGTTGAAGTTATTGAAAGAATTATGGCTGATGCGAGGGAATTGTCTGAGGAAGAGATTGTTGATGAGGTTTTGAAGCAACGACAGGTAAAGAAAATAACAATATTACTTGCACTGAAAAACAACGAACGCTTTGAGCGTGTTGGTCGTAAACGTTACAAGCTTAATGTTTAGAGTTTTATAAAGGCAGCTTTGTCTTTTTTGTACTCTTCCTTAAGTTTTGGAAAATTTTCGTCGATTATTTTTGCAGATTTTGATCTTGTTTGTTTAAAATTCTTGCTTCGAGCCTTTCTGAGAAATTTTATTATTTCTCTGTTTGTTTTGTCTACTTCCAATAGTTCCTCTGAAGCTTGAAGTGCCTTGTCGTACTTCTTTAGCTTCATGAGTGTAGCAATGTGTTGTAGTCCTCTATATACATATTCTCCTTTTTCTTCGATTTGTGTTCCAAATTTTCGTTTGTGAATATTCGTCTCCAATCTTTTGAGTTCGATATTGTTTTTGTCTATTTTTTTCAGTTCTTTGAGAAAGTTTTCTATTGCTGTGTATTTTCTTGAATATATTAGATCTCCTCTTTCGTTTATTCTTTGAATGATTACTTCATGTCTGTATTTCCTTGCTATCTCTTTTACTATTTGGTTTCCCGGGTTGTTTTTTTCGAGGTTGAATAATTCTTGAATCAATTTTTTCTGATCTTCTTTTAGAAGTTTGTCGAATTTTTTAGTTTGTTCTTTTTTGTATTTTTCTTCGAGTTTTTTAATTTGTTCTCTATAGGCGATCTGAGCTTTCATGTAGAGTTCCCCGAGTTTTGGGTATTTTTTGCCGTATTTTAGTAGTGGTCTTATTTGTTTTAAAATTTCTAGATAGTTTTTTTCTCTCCAAAGAGGCTTCATCTCCTTGAGTTGAGTTTTTATATATCTTCGATTTTCTGCTCCTGCTGCGTTTTCTATTTTTCTTTTAAGTTTTAGGAAACGTCGTTTATATGGGTACTTTTTCAAGAACTCATTACAAAGTTCATATGCTTTGCCATACTTTTTGTCTGCAAGCATTGTGTTGATTTTTTGCTCTATTTGATCTGTGTACGCTGAACTCATATATGAATAAAATTATCCATATATTTTAACATTAACTGGCTATTTTGTCGATAGCACGCTAGTTTTTTGTTCTGTTAGTTTTTCCAGATTTTCCTTTTCTTGCTTCAGTCTGAGTTTTTCGTTTTTGATTAATTCTTTTGGTGCGTTTTTTAGATACCCTTCGTTTCCCAGTTTTGCCTCAAGTGTTTTTATGAATGAACTTTTTTTCTCGATTTCTTTGTCCAGCCTTTTGGTCTCTTTTTCGGGATCAATTAGGTCTTTTAAGGGAAGGTATAGTTCGATTTTTTCAATGAATGCTGCTTTTGCTGCAGGTATTTTTTTGCCTTTTTCTGTTATGTCCAGGGACTCAAGTCTTGCAAGTCTCATTATTGCTTCTCTTTTGTCTTCCAGAATCTTTGTGTATTTTCCTCCGTATACTATTGCATGTATTTTTTTACCGGCTTCCACTTTTAGTTCTGCTCTTATGCTTCTTATTTTTGTAATTACTTGTTGTATAAGTTTTGTTTCGTATTCTTCTTCTTCAAATACTAAGCTTTTGTCATATTTTGGCCACTGCGCATTTATCAGTAATTCTTTTTCTCCCAATAGTTCCCATAGCTTTTCTGTAACGAATGGTGTGAATGGGTGCAAAAGTTTTAATGAATTTCTTAGTACGAATAGTAGTACTGCTGGGTTTTTGTGAATACCCTTTGATATTTCTAAATACCAATCGCAATATTGTCCCCATATGAAGTCATATATTTTTGTTCCTGCATCTGAAAACCTGTGTTTAGCGAAATCTTCATCAACTTCTTTTATAAGGTTTTGAAGTTTTGTTAGTATCCATTTATCGGCATGCGATTTTATCATTCCCTTTTCGAATTCTTTTTCTAAATCTTCTTTGTTTACATTCATTAGGGCAAATCTTGAGCCGTTCCATATTTTGTTAATGAAATTTCTGTATCCTGCGACTTTTTCTTCAAATAGACGCATGTCATTTCCCGGAGTGGATCCTATTACCAGGCTTAGTCTAAGCGCATCGGCTCCGTATTCTTTTATCATGTCCAATGGGTCTATACATGTTTCCGGATTTGTTTTGCTCATCTTTTTCCCGTTTCTATCACGAATTAGCCCGTGTAGGTAAACTGTTTTGAATGGAATTGTGTCTTCTTCTGCCAGTCCATCTCTTCTGAGCGCATATGTAGAGGCCAATATCATTCGTGCAACCCAAAAGAATAAAATGTCGTAGCCTGTTTCCAGTACATCAGTTGGATGGTAGTATTTTAATTCTTCTGTTTTTTCCGGCCATCCCAGTGTTGCAAATGTCCAAAGTGATGAGCTGAACCATGTGTCTAATGTGTCCGGATCCTGGATCCAATAGTCCCCTTCCGGCTTTTCTGTTCCGAATTTTGTTTCTCCGTCTACGCCTAGGATTGTTAGGGCTAGGCTTGATGCATCTTTTTTTCTGTTGAATGCTTTGTATTGTTCTTCTGTAACTTTGTACCAGATTGGGATTTGGTGACCCCACCAGATTTGTCTGGAAATGCACCAGTCTCTTAGGTTGTCTATCCAGTGAAAATATGTTTTTTCAAATCGTTTTGGAATGATGGAAATCATTTTGCTACGTACTGTGTCTTGCAGTACTTCTTTGATGCTTAATTTCTTTCCCTTCCAGTCTATGATTTTCTTGTTTACGTCTATGAACCATTGTTTCATAACTTGTGGTTCGATCACTCCTTTTCCACGATAGTTTGTAGATACATTATGTATGTATTCTTCGTCTATTTTTACTACTAGTCCTTTTTTGTCGAGTGTTTCCACTATTTTCTGTCTGGCCTCTTCTATTGGCATTCCTCCGAATTCTTTTGATACTTCTTTTCTGATTTTTCCGTCGAAATCTATGATTTGTTCTACTTCTAGGCCATGTTTTTGTGATAATTCAAAATCCACCAGGCTATGTGCCGGTGTGATAGTCATTGCTCCCGTTCCAAGCTTCATATCGATACATTCGTCTGCTATTACCTTTGCTTTGATTTTCCCCTCGATCCATTCAAGTTCGAATTCTTTTCCGATTATATCTTTGTATCTTTTGTCTTTTGGGTGAACAACTATTACCTTGTCCAAAAACTTTGTTTCCGGTCTTGATGTTCCAATCACTACAGGTCCGTATTGGAAGTAATAAAATTTTGTTGTTTCTTCTTTGTATTCGATTTCATCATCTGCAACGGTTGTTTGCATGTTTGGGTCCCAGTTCACGATTCTTCCTCCTTTGTAGATCAATCCATCTTCGTACATGTACTTGAAAAATGTGTTTACCGCATGATTCATATTGTCGTCCAATGTGTATTTTTCTCTTGTCCAGTCACAACTTGCTCCCATTTTCCTAACTTGATTTCTTATCCTGTCTTTGCTTTTTTCTGCAAAATCTCTAATTTCCGCTATTAGTTTTTCTCTTCCAAGTTCTTTTCTTGGATTTTTCATTCCTTTTTTTCGTAATTCTTTTTCTACAACGTTCTGTGTTGCTATTGCTGCATGGTCTGTTCCCGGAAGCCAAAGGCTTGAGAATCCGTCCATTCTTTTTTGTCTGATCATAATGTCTTCAAGTGCAAGCATGACAGAATGTCCCAAATGCAGTACTCCTGTTGCGTTTGGAGGTGGCATGGATATGGTGTAGGGCTCTTTGTCTTTGTTTACTTTTGGAGTGAATGCTCCACTTTCTTCCCATTTCTTGTAAATCTTGTCTTCATATTTTTTGGCCTCGTATGCTGATTCTATTTCTATACTCATCTGAATTTGTTATTTTTTCACTAATTGATTTTAAGCATATCTTGAAGGATTGACAAAAACTGTTTATTGACAGAAGCAAGCGAATAATCTATAATTTACTTGTATTTAATGTGGCTTTTTTATGCCTTTAGAGAATATCGAAAAAAAGAGAAATATTGTTTCACGTCCTGAGGGGCAACGTGTAGAGCAAAAAGATACTAGAGAAATTTCTGAAGTTTCTGGTGGTGTTTCTGAAGCTCTTCCTTCTGGTGATCTTGAGTCGGTAGAAGCTATGGGGCATGTTTCTGAAAAGGCCGGCGAAAAGATTGGTGAAAATCATGCTGGTGGAGGAAAGGCTGTTAAAGTCAAAACGCAAACTGCTGCTCAGGTAAAGGCTCAATTACTTAAAAAGAGTCCTTCTACCCCTGAAATGAAACGAGAGGTTGAAAGAGAAATTCGAAAGGAAATCGCTTATCTTCATAAAAAAGCGATGAAGATGGTTCGCTCTCCCAAGAAATTCAGCTATTTTGAAATTACTAACGTGATGCGGAAAATACGTGAGCTGAAAGGGATATTACGTATGATAGTAAAAGCTTCGGTTGAGGGATTGAAAACTCTTTGGCTTCGATTTGTTCATGGACTTTCATAGCAGGTATTGTCTTGTATGGCGCTAAGTGCTAGTGTTTTTGTGCTTTGAAAAATATAGATATGTCAAATTTATCTGAGGATCAAAAATCGCTTGTTGAAAAAATAAATATTTTGAAGCGTGAGAAGAACGCTATTGTCTTGGTACACAATTATCAGAGACCTGAAGTTTATGATGTGGCTGATTTTATTGGGGATTCTTTAGGACTATGTCAGGAAGCTGCCAAGACTGATGCTGATATTATTGTTTTTTGTGGGGTGAGTTTTATGGCTGAAAGTGCTGCTATTTTGAATCCTGGCAAGATGGTCATAGTGCCTTTTCTTGATGCCGGTTGTGCTATGTCTGATATGGTTGATGCTGGTGCTCTCAAGGAGTTCAAGAAAAAGCATCCTGACGCAGCTGTTGTTACTTATGTAAATTCTTCTGCTGATGTGAAAGCTGTTTCAGATATTTGTTGTACTTCTTCCAATGCGATTGAGGTGGTTGAGTCATTGCCAAATAAAAAGATTATTTTTGTTCCGGATAAAAACTTGGCTGCATATGTGGCGAAGAATGTTCCGGATAAAGAAATTATTGCGTGGGAGGGGTATTGTCCTGTTCATCATTTTGTGAATAAGGAATATTTGGACGAGGTTAGAAAGGAGTATCCTGCTGCGAAGATTATTGCGCATCCTGAGTCGAAGCCCGAGGTTTTGAAGGAGGCTGACTATATAGCAAGTACGAGCGGGATGATCGAGTGTGCAAAGAAGGATGATGCGGATGAGTTTTTCGTTATAACTGAATGTGGAATGACGGAAAGGTTGCATCGTGAGATTCCCAAGAAAAAATTTCGGGGACTCTGTAATTTGTGTTTTGATATGAAGAAAAATACTTTGGCGTCGATTTTGAGATGTTTGGAAGAGGAAAAGCCGGTTGTTCGGGTTGATCGTAAAATTGCGGAAAAGGCTAGCAAAGCTTTTGATCGTATGTTTTCACTAACAAAATAATATGGATAGAAAGACACTTACAGAATTCACACATAGGTCCAGTAATGAATTGCTGGTTGAACGTAATGCTTATAAGCAGTGGGTGTTTCGTTATACTTTTTTGGAATTGGAAAAGGATCTTGGGGATTTAGGTGATATTAGTACTGATCTTTTGTTTTCAGATCGTAAGAAGGTTAAGGCGAATATTGTGGCGAAGGAGCCTGGTGTTGTCGCAGGAATAAATGAAATTCGTTATTTTTTGATGGATAGCGACCCGAGGTTTAGGCCCGGTGTGGCTGGGATTTTTGATATCAAGTTTGAAGTGAAGGATGGTGAGAATGTGAAGGTTGGTGACAGTTTGATGACTATTAGTGCTGATTTGCATGATATTTTGGCTGTTGAGCGTGTGGTTTTGAATTTATTGTCGAGAATGAGTGGAGTTGCGACTTTTACAAAGAAGCTAGTGGATATGGTGAAAGATTTTGATGTTCTACTCTCCCCTACCAGGAAAACTTTGTGGGGATTGCTTGATAAAAGAGCTGTTGTTGTTGGTGGTGGTGGAACTCATAGGCTGAATTTGTCGGATTCGATTATTATAAAAGATACGCATCTTGATTTGCTGGATCGTGATATTGATAGGGTTTTTGAGCTTATTGCTGAAAAATCTCCGAGTTGTAGGTTTTTGGAAATAGAGGTTGGGAATAAGGAGGAGGCCGGAAAGGTTGTGAAAAACTTTGGAAAATTACATGATTCTAAGGATTTAGGTGCTATTCCTGTGCTTATGTTTGACAATATGAAGCCTTCTGATATAGCTGAGGCGCTGAGGGAGGTGAAAAGTGGGCTTTCCTATAATGATGTGTTGTTTGAGGCTTCTGGAGGCATTGATGAGGCTAATTTGCTTGAGTATGCTAAGACCGGCGTTGATATTATCTCTATGGGTTGCCTGACAGGGGGCGTGAAGGGATTGGATTTGAGTTTGGGTGTTGTGTGATGGTTTCGGGCATGCTGAATTCGCAGGGGGTTTCGTCCTGGGACGAGATTTTTTGTAGGAGCTCGCTTTGCTCGCATTTAAAAATAGCGGCCGTAGGGTGATCAGCTTATGGTAAAGAGCGTGGTCCAAGCAAAATACCCCATACACAAGCGGCTATTTACACATATCCACCCAATTACTATTTTCCTCCTAGTAATCTTTTCAAAGCCTCAATCTCTATTTTCAATTTTTCAACATCCTTCTTTCTTTTAGCTCCTTTTCCAACTATTCCAAATCCATCCAGCGTAAGATTGTGAATCTCTACATTCTTTCTTTCAATTTCTCTCTCAATCTTTTTCAATAAAGCATCTCCTGCTTTGTCCACACGAAGATAGTCAGCACCAAGAGCATCATATTCTCTTCTAACTTCTTGAAGCATGTCTCTTCTTTCTTCAACTACCTTTCCTAAACCAACATTCTCCGCCCCTAGTCTCTCCTTCTCTCCCTTTAACTCCTCAATCTTACGTCCTAAAGTTTGATTTTTAAAAGAAGCTTCCACCTGCACATCTGATAACCTCTTACTTAAGTCACCAATTTCAGCTTGATTTTTATGAACAGTTTCCATCTGCACACTTACTAACCTCTTATTCAAGCCACCAATTGATAAAACAGGAACAGAAGAAGCGTCAGAAACCACAGCCTTTTTCTCCAACAAATCCTTTAGCTCTCTAAAAGAATCAACCATAATTTCCTCATGTTTTGGCACATAAGCTAATCCTTCTGAAGAAGCCAATCCTCCACTTCCTTTTTGAATAAATTTCAACACCTTTTCCCCTTGCCTACTTGTAGATACTTGATTCCTCGCATCCAAAATTACTTGCAATCGCGCAATTAATTCTGGTTCATGCTCATATAATTCCTTAATACATTTGAGAGGGGAACCTTCATAATCCTTCTCTTCTTTTTTCATTTTATCATTCCAGCGCTCGTGACCAGCCAACACCGCCATCTCCGCAAGAGTCCCTCCAAAGTATGTTTCAACACGATTAGTGGTATATCCTTTATCAAACATTGATAAAAACAAAAACTGAGCAGCTTTCATTATTTTATGTTTACGAAAACCTTCATCATTACCTTTCCAATTTTTATACTGACGCCAAAAAAAATCAAAATCACATTCATCTAAACAAGAGTCCTGATCTTCTGAAGCTTTGATAAAATCATCAGCCACTATCTCTACAATAGCAGGAACTACAACTTTTTCTGCATATTCAAAACGTCGCTTCCCCCCACTACTGTCTCTATCACTACCAAACGACGCACGCTGCATCATTGTCATAAGATTCTCCAAAAGTCGTCCCTCAAAAACCGCCCTTCTAACCTCCAAGCTATCAGGATCAATATCAGTCGCAACACCAATCTCGCCACCATACAACTCCCCAATCGCAGCCCTCACACCAACAAGCTGTTGACTAAGCTCTGACTCTTTAGTTTTTAACTCATTTACTACAAAAGATACCCCCTCAATACCATTAACTTTAATAACATTAAAAAGCTCCCCAATTCTCGCAACAAACCTTTCATCACTAAACAATCTTTCCTTAAGCATCAACACCTTCTCCGCAGAGAAACTAACAGATGCCTTCTCAATCAATGCATCAATAGTTGTATATTCAGCCCTTAAAGAATCAAAAGCTCCCTTTAGAGTTGAAGATTGCTCAACCCCCAATTCAGTCAATTTGCCAACAAGTGCATCAACAGAACTGACAGTATCATTATCAATTTTTAATTCAAATTCTTTAAAATCCTTCAACACCTCCTCTAATGCCTTCATTTTCAATTCAACTTTTTCAAGATCAACCTTCGCCTTTTCTGAAGTAGAAACCATTTCTGATTCATTCTCAGCTAAAAAATCAGCAAAAACATCTGCTGCAACTGATCTTTGACCATCCTCATCTATATTATCCAATTCTTCAGCCATAGTGTAGTTTTAAAGTTAAATACGTACTAAACTGTAGCATAAAAGTCTGTCCTTGTCAATCCTCCTGTAAAGAGCTACTTATCTAGATAGAACAAGCAAAAATAACAACCTATTTATTCATACACGCGTTTACAATGGGGTCCGCCTCTCCGTATCATGAAATTTTTCACTCCTGGCCGTATCGTAAAATTTTGAGACCTAAAGCCCTGCGCTTCGGGCATGCTGAATTCGCTTGGTGTTTTGTACTGGTACGAGATTTTTTGTATGGAGCTCGCTTCGCTCGCATTTAAAAATAGCGGCCGTAGGGGCCGCAAGGTGACTCGCTAGCGCTTGTCACTGTTGGTGGGCGAGGAGGGACTTGAACCCTCACGGCTTGCGCCACTAGTTCCTAAGACTAGCGTGTCTACCAATTCCACCACTCGCCCTTGTTTTTTTGATTTCTTTGAAATTTTACTCATAGATTAGAAAAATGCAACTGAAAAAGATTTTGACATCGATTAAATCTTAGGGTAAATTGGACGACTGCCGTAGTTAGTTCAGGCAATAATATTGCCTATTTATCAAATTTCTTGCTTGACATCCTTTCTCTGCTTAAGTATAAAGTTTACACAGGGGTAAAATTATAGTTTAAAATAAAATGCTTATGGCTTCTCCGGTAAAAGATGAGGTAAACGATATAGCACTGACGGATGTAATAGAGGAAATCTTTTTAGTCCTTACTGCAAAGGAAAAGGACGTGATTACGCAGAGATTCAGTTTAGATAATAAAGCGAAGAGAACCCTTGAGAGTATTGGGCAACAGTTTTCTGTAACTAGAGAAAGAATTAGACAGATTGAAAAAATTGCGCTGAACAAACTAAAACGTACTGTTCAAACTACTCGACTTAGTATTGTTAATGAAATTGCGGCTAAGGTGATGGAAGAAAGCGGAGGAATCCTTGTTGAGAGCCAACTTGTAAGTCAAATTCTTAATTTGTTGAAATCTGATAGTGAAGTTGATGGAAATATCATCCGATTGGCTTTGAATATTAATCAATCTATAGAGAAGGCTGAGAAAACTAATGTTTACTATCCTTTCTGGAGAATTAAGGAAATCGATTTAACTTTGGTGACTTCATTGGTTAATGCAGGTACTAAGGTTTTGAAGAAGAAAGGTGATGTTTTATCTGATTCAAAAATTATTGTTCAGGTTAGACAGTTGCTTGGAGATCAAATAGCTTCATATGTAGACGCTACTATAATTTCCGCTCTTGCAGTTGATAAACGTCTAAAACGTATCGATGGTGGATTTGGGCTAATGACTTGGCGTCATATCAATCCTCGTAGTATTCGTGATAAGGCTTATATTGTTTTGAAACGTGAAAAGAAGCCTCTTCATTTCGTGGAGATTGCAAATAAAATTTCAGAAGCTGGTTTTGATAAGAAAGTTGTTACAGTTCAGGCTGTTCACAATGAATTGATTCGTTACGAACAATTTGTATTGGTAGGACGTGGTTTGTATGCTCTAAAAGAGTTTGGTTACAGAAAAGGAACAGTTGCAGATATAATTACTGATCTTCTAAAGAAGAAAAGTCCTTTGACCAAACAAGAAATTATAGAGGGTGTACTTGCACAGAGACATGTGAAAAAAGGTACAATCTCTCTAAATCTTCAAAAGAACCCACAATTTGTGAGGGTTGGTAGAGCGGTTTACAAGTTAGATGCAAAAAACATCAAGTAATAGCATTTGATTTGCCTTTGAATAATAGACGCTTTTTGTTAGATTCTATCTACTAGTTTATTGTTTATATATTATGGGCGAATCTGAGACGGATTGTATATTTTGTAAGATAGTTGCTGGAGAGATTCCTTCAGAGTTTTTGTATGAAGATGATGACTGTGTTGTTTTCAACGATGCTAATCCAAAGACTAAGACTCATCTTCTTATTCTTCCGAAGAAGCATATCCCTACAATTGCGGATCTTGAGGAAGGTGATGAAAAAATAATGGGCCATTTGATTATGGTTGCTAAAAATCTTGCCGCTGAAATGAATTTGGCGGGCTATCAGTTACAGATTAATGTGGGGAGAGATGGTGGACAGGAGGTTTTTCATGTTCACATTCATTTGATGTCTAAATTTTAACTATGTCATTCGTAAATTTACATGCCCATTCCCACTATAGCCTTTTGGACGGTTTTGGAAGTCCTATGGCTATGGTAAAGCGATCTAAGGATCTCGGGTATCCGGCTGTTGCGCTGACGGATCATGGTGTTGTCTATGGCTTGATTGAGCTGTACAAGGCTGCAAAGGCTGAGGGGATAAAACCTATATTGGGTTGTGAATTTTATATTGCGAACAGAACTCGATTTGATAAAGAGGCGAGAGTTGATGTGAAGCCATATCATCTGACGGTTTTTGCGAAAAATAATAAAGGATATCAGAATCTTTTGACTCTTGTTTCAAAGGCTCACCTTGAGGGGTTCTATTATAAGCCTCGTATCGACTACGATCTTTTGAAGGAGTATGGGGAGGGACTGATTGTCCTTAGTGGATGTCTTGCCGCTCATATTCCCAGAACTATATTGACGGGTAATGAAGATGAAATAAATAAGTTGGTTGAGAAATATATTGATCTTTTTGGTAAGGAGAATTTTTATCTAGAGATACAGGATAATTGTTTGCTTGAAAATTTGGGGATTGTTAATGCGAAATTGAAGTTGTTGGCAAAAAAATATGATTTGAATTTGGTTGCTACGAATGATTCGCATTATCCGTGTCCCGGAGATAGTGATGTTCACGATATTATGCTTTGTATACAAACTGGAACTAATGTTAATGATGAAAATAGAATGCATTATACGGGGGATTATTCTATAAGGGAGCTTTCTGATATGAAGGCTGCTTTTGCGGATTGCCCTGAGGCGATTGAGAACACTGTAAAGATTGCCGAGGCTTGTAATGTGGATCTTGATTTCGGGAAAAATCTTATTCCGTCATTTGAAACTCCTAATGGGGAAGAGGCTGAAACTTATCTTCGTAAACTTTGTGAAGATGGGTTAAAAATACGTTTTCCGGATGGGGATATGCCGAAGAAATATAATGAACGTTTGGATTTTGAGCTTAAGACGGTGCATGATATGGGGTTTGATACATATTTTTTGATAGTGCATGATTTTGTTAAGTATGCAAAGGAGCAGAAAATAGTTGTTGGGCCGGGTCGTGGTTCGGCTGCTGGTTCTATTATTTCTTGGAGTTTGAATATTACGAATGTTGATCCTATTCATTATGGATTGTTTTTCGAGAGATTTTTGAATCCTGAAAGAATAAGCATGCCCGATATTGATATCGATTTTGCTGACAATCGTAGAGATGAGGTTTTGAATTATGTTGTTGAGAAATATGGGCGTGAATATGTTGCTCAAATTATTACTTTTGGGACGATGGCGCCGCGTGCTGCTGTTCGTGATGTTGGTAGGGCTCTTGGTTATCCTTATCAGGAGGTTGATATTTTGGCGAAGACTATTCCCCCACCCGTGCTTGGAAAATATGATCCTTTGATTGAGTCTATAAAGGAGGACCCTGAGTTAAAAAAGGAATACCAGTCGAATCCCAGGTCTAAGACCTTACTGGATTATGCGAAAAGGATGGAGGGGTCCGTGAGACATGTCGGTACACATGCTTGTGCTGTTGTAATTTCCGACAAACCTTTGACGAATTATACGGCTCTTCAGTTTGCTACTAATTCTGATAAGGAAATAGTGACTCAGTACTCTGCTAAGCCTTTGGAGGATCTTGGTCTTCTAAAGATGGATTTCTTGGGACTTCGAAATTTGACCGTGATTGAGACCACATGCAAGATTTTGCGTCGAACTCAGAAAATAACTGTAAATATAGATGAGCTTTCTTTTGATGATGAAAAAACTTTTGAGTTATTTCAAAGGGGTGATACTACTGGAGTTTTTCAGTTTGAGTCTCCGGGGATTAAGCGCTATTTGAGGGAGTTAAAGCCTACGATTTTTGACGATGTAGTCGCGATGGGTGCTCTTTATAGACCTGGTCCGATGGAATGGATACCTAATTACATAAGTGGTAAACATTCGCCGAAGAAAGTTAGATATCTGCATAAGTCTTTTAAGTCTATATTGGAGAATACTTATGGGGTTGCTGTTTATCAGGAGCAAATTTTACAACTTGCCAGAGATTTTGCCGGATTTAGTTTGGGGCAGGCTGATTTGCTTCGAAAAGCTGTTGGAAAGAAAATCCCATCTCTTTTGGCTGAGCAACGCGAGAAGTTTGTTGCAGGTGCTGTTGAGAATGGGCATAAGGAGAAATTTGCGAGTGAGGTTTTTGAAAAAGTGGTTGAGCCTTTTGCTGGTTATGGTTTTAATAAGGCGCATGCGGTTTGTTATGGAGTAATTGCTTATCATACTGCTTATTTGAAGGCTCATTATCCTATTGAGTTTATGACTGCTTTGCTTTGTAGTGATGCGACTAATACTGATCGTGTTGTACTTGAAATAAAGGAATGTACTGAAATGGGGATTGATATACTTTCGCCTTCAGTTAATGAATCTTTTACTAATTTTACAGTTGTTGATGATAATAAAATTCGTTTTGGTCTTTTGGCTATAAAGGGTGTCGGTGAAGGACCAATTACTACTGTGATTGAAGAGCGTGATGCGAATGGTCCGTATAAGTCTATCGAGGATTTTGCGAAGCGTGTTCCTTCAAAGGTTGTAAATAAGAAGCTGGTTCAGGCTTTGGCATATACTGGCGCTTTTGATGAGTTTGGTGATAGAAATCAGATTGCAGAAAGTTATGAGGAAATTTCTAAATATTCAAAGTCGACTCAGGAAATTGCCGCTAATGGTCAGACAGATATTTTTGGCATTATGACCGATGAAGAGTCAAAGCATTTTGATTTAAAGCTCAAACCCGTTCCTTTGGCTGGGAATTTGCAGAAGCTTAAGTGGGAGAAGGATTATCTTGGAATGTATGTTTCGGGGCATCCTTTGAGAGGTCTTGGTCGCTATATTTCCAGGAGAGGCCAGTTAATAGGTAAGTTACAAAAGAAACATATTGGAAAAACTATCAAAATTGTTGGACTTGTTTCTGAGGTTAAAAAGATTTTGACTCGAACCGGGGCGTATATGTCTGTTTATGTTATTGAAGATTCCAGTGCTAAGATACGAGCTGTTATGTTTCCAAAGGTTTTCACTCAATATGGTAATTCTATTGCTGAGGATGCAATTGTTTGTTTCTCAGGCAAGCTGGATTTTCGTCGTGATCAGTATCAAATTTCGTGTAATAATGCGAAAATTTTGTCTATCAGGACCATGATTGAAAATGCTCAAGAGGCTGGCTTGTATGATGTTGATGATAAGTCCGGTTTTGGTATTAGATTTATTGATGATATTCTGGATGATGAAGAAGCTCTTGAGGAAGCCACTGCTGCTGAGTCTACACCAACTCTTCCATATACCATTGAAATTCCGGGAGGTGTTCCGCCTGATATTATGACATCGCTCAAAAATTTGCTTGTTCAGAATAAGGGTAATACTTCAATTGAGCTTTTTTTGGAATCTTCTAAGAAAAAAATCAAATTACCTTTTGGTGTTAATTTGACCGATGAGCTTAAATCCAAGATTACAAAATTGCTTGTTTGAATGCTTTAACTTCACTAAGATTGAGTCATCTTATTTAATATATATAATATGTTTAGAACTCATACTTGTAATGACATAACTATTGAAAATTCGGACGAGGAAGTTGTTTTGTCCGGATGGGTTCATCGTCGTAGAGATCATGGAGGTTTGATTTTTATTGATTTGCGAGATAGGTATGGTCTTACTCAAATTGTGTCTGATCCTGAAAAATATACCGATGCTCATAGTCTTATGAATACAGTTAGGAGTGAATTTGTTGTGAAAATAAAAGGAACTGTGCGGAAGCGTCCGGAGGGGCAGGAAAACGACAAGTTGAATACCGGTAAAATTGAGGTTTTGGTTACTGAAATGGAGGTATTGAATAGTTCTAAGACTCCCCCATTTGAAATCGATCAGGATAAAGAGGTTGGTGAAGACATTAGACTTACTTACAGGTATTTGGACCTTAGGCGTGAACGATTGAAAAATAACATGATTCTTAGGTCAAGAGTTATTAAGCACATACGTGATTATTTTGATTCCGAGGACTTTTTGGAGATTGAGACTCCTATTCTTATAAAGGGGACTCCTGAAGGAAGTCGTGAATATATTGTTCCTTCTCGTATTTACCCCGGTACTTTTTATGTTTTGCCTCAGTCACCTCAGCAGCTCAAGCAGTTGCTTATGATTGCCGGTTTTGATAAGTATTTCCAGATAGCTCGTTGTTTCCGTGATGAGGATCAGCGTGGTGATCGACAGCCTGAGTTTACTCAGCTTGATGTGGAGATGTCTTTTGTTACTGAGGATGAAATTATGACTTTGAATGAAAAAGTTCTTATTGAGCTGGTTGAGAAATTTGCTCCGGACAAGACAATTAAGACTAAACCTTTTCCTGTTCTTACCTATGACGAGGCGATGAATAGGTATGGTAGCGATAGTCCTGATTTGCGTTTTGATTTTGAAATTGTTGATATTACAGATGTTTGTAGAGAATGTGGATTTGGAGTTTTCAAGAATGCAGTTGATGCAGGTGGGATTGTTAAGGCCCTGAAAATTGAGGGTGGTGGTAAATTTAGTCGAAAGGAAATTGATGAATTTACTGAAATGGCGAAAATTTATGGTGCGAAGGGGCTTGCTTATATAATTGTTGAAAAAGACGAGCTTCGATCCCCTATCGTGAAATTTTTTGAGAAAAGCGAGATAGATGAAATTATGAAAATAACTGATGCCAAGGAAGGTGACATTATTTTCTTTACTGCTGATAAATTCAGTATTGCCTGTGAATCTTTGGGTAAGGTAAGGGTTGCTGTTGCGAAAAAGCTTGAGCTTCTTGATGATAATCTTTTTGCCTTTTGTTGGGTGAAGGACTTCCCTATGTTTGAGCTTGATGATGAAACTGGTTCTCTTTCTGCTGTACATCATCCGTTTACTCGTCCGAAGAATGTTGATGATCTTGAATCTAGTCCTGAAACTTCTCTTGCTCTTGCCTATGACATAGTTCTCAACGGTGTTGAGGTTGGTGGTGGATCTATAAGAATTCATGAGGAGTCTGTCCAGAAGCGTGTTTTTGATATTTTGGGAATAAGCGATGAAGATGCCGAACATAGATTTGGTCATATGCTTGGTGCATTCCAGTATGGTGCTCCCCCACATGGAGGAATTGCATGGGGATTGGATCGTTTGGTTATGCTCTTTGCTAACGAGCCTAATATCCGTGAGGTTATTGCCTTTCCAAAGGATCAACGCGCAAAGGATTTGATGCTTGGTGCACCTTCTACTATGCCTGATACTCAGCTTGAGGACTTAGGTATAAAGATCGACATCAAGAAAAAGTAGTTTTGTCGTTTGTAGACTCGCTTTTTTCGTGGTATAATCGTATGAAGTAATACTTGTACCTTATAAGAAATTTGATGAATACAGTGCTTCTAATATTATTGGTCTCTGCAGTTACAATAGCTGTACTTTATGGCTTAGGTCGGTACATTCGTTATCGAATTAATTTGCAGCGCTCTTTTAATATGGTCTTTCTTGAGGTGAAAATTCCTAAGAAAGAGTCGAAGGAAGATCGTGAACTTGAGAGTGAACAATATACAAATAAGGATTTTAAGGAGGTTTGTGGAGGAATAATGGCTCAATTTTATGAGTCTTTATATAGTATATATAGTAGTGATTTGCATCGATTTGTTACCGGGCAGGACTTTATGTCTTTTGAATTTGCTGTTTTAGATGGGCAGATTCACTTCTTTGTCGTTTGTCCTCGTGATTTGTCTTCTATCTTGGAAAAACAGGTTACCGCTTTTTATCCTGGTGCCTATGTTGAGATTGTTGAGGATTACAATATCTTCACCCCTAAGAGTCATGTTGTTTCCAGCTATATGTTTCCGATTAAAAAATATTGGTATCCGTTCAGGACTTATAATCATATGAACGTGGATCCTCTTAATGGAACGGTGAATTCTCTTTCTAAGATTGGGAGTGATGAAGGTGCGTCTATTCAGTTGATGATTCGTCCTATGAAGGGTGGATGGCAAAAGAAAGGACGGGCCGAAGCGAGTAAGATTTTTCAGAATAAAAAATCGAATGGGATGTCTTGGTATAATCCTTTGAGCTGGATTGGTTCTTTGTTTGAGCTTCTTGTTAAGGGTGAGAGTGTTGCGACTTCAATGGATCAGGCTGCCGACAAGACTACGCCTTTGACTGATGAAGAAGTTAAGGCTATGGAGGAGAAGAATTCCAAACCGGGATTTGAGACCATTATTAGGCTTGTTTCAGCTGCTAACAACAAGCGTCAGGCTTCTGTAAATTTGGCTTCCATGCAGGGAGCTTTTACTCAATTTTCCGCTTCCAATGGAAACAGTTTTGATAATAGTAAGTGGCATGCGAGTCGCCGTCTTATTACTAATTTTATTTTTAGAAATTTCCGTCGTGGACTTAAGGGAAAAAAGATGATTCTTTCCAGTGATGAACTGGCTAGTCTTTTTCATTTTCCAAATATTAGATACAACAAAAACCCGGTTATTGCTTGGCAAAATTATAAGATTGCGCCGGCACCTGCAAATCTTCCGAAAGAAGGTATTTTGCTTGGGCATAATATTTATCGAGGTGAGAAAAAAGAGGTTCGACTTAAGCGTGAAGATAGGTTTAGGCATTTCTATGTTATTGGGCAGACTGGTACGGGTAAGTCTACTATTCTCCAAAATATGATAAGGCAGGATCTCAAGAGTGGTGAAGGTGTGTGTGTTATTGATCCGCATGGTTCGTTGATAGAGGACATTATGCCGTTTATTCCGCGAGAGCGTGCTGATGACGTGATTTACTTTAATCCGTCTGATATGGAGCGTCCTATGGGGCTTAATATCCTTGAGGCTTCGAGTGATGAAGAGGCTGAAATGGTTGCTTTGGATGCAATGAATATAATGATTAAGCTTTTTGATGAAGAAGTTTTTGGTCCTAGAATTCAGGATTATTTTAGAAATGGATGTTTGACGTTGATGGCTGATCCTGAGGGTGGAGCTTTGACTGATATCGTTCGTCTTTTTACTGATGATGATTTCCAGAAAGTTAAACGTAAGCACGTTACAAATCCTATTGTTGCTTCGTTTTGGGATCATCAGATGGCCAAAACCGGTGCTAGAGAGAAGCAGGAGATGATTCCTTACTTTGCGGCTAAATTCGGTCAATTTGTCACAAATACTATGATGAGGAATATTATCGGTCAGGCGAAGTCTGCCTTTAATTTCTTTGATGTCATGCAGGAGAAAAAAATTCTTCTGATGAATCTTTCAAAAGGTACTGTAGGTGAGATCAATTCTAAGCTGCTTGGTTTGATTATTGTACAAAAGATACAGATGGCGGCCTTGAAGCGTGAGAGCGTCAAGAAGGAGGAGCGTAGTGACTTCTTCCTTTATATAGATGAGTTCCAAAATTACGTTACTGATAGTATTGAGGTTATGTTGTCTGAGGCTCGAAAATATAGATTGAGTTTGAATATAGCTCATCAGTATCTTGCTCAGCTGGAGGAAGGTGGTGCTGGAAAATCCGGAAAGGGTGTGAATCTGAAGGATGCTATTTTCGGTAATGTGGGTTCTATGATGTGTTATAAAATTGGTGCTCAGGATGCTGAACATATGGCAAAGGAGATGGCACCCGTGTTTAGTGATCAGGATTTGATCAATATGGATAAGTATAAGGGGGTGGCTAGAATTTCTATTGATACTCAGCCTAGTCGTCCATTTAGTCTTGTGCCGGAGAATCCTTATCTTGAAGAGGGTGATCGTGAGGCAGCTGAGGCATATAAACAACTTTCTCGTCTTAAGTATGGTAGAGAGAGGGATTATGTGGATAGAGAGATTTTGAGAAGGATTGGGGTTGTTTAGCAAGAACACCTTTTCTAGGTTTTAGCAAGTTCTGTTAAGGGCTTTTTGCTCTGTTTTTTGCTATAATATCTAGATTAAAACAAAAACAAATATGTTAGCAAAAAAAGTTATTAAAAAATTTGGTCTTCTATTTTCTCTCACTCTTGCATTTCTTATGCTTTCAGGAGTTGCAGAGGCTGGTGTTTATGAAAAAACTTTTACTATCACCGCTTATTATTCTCCTATTCCATGTCAGGATAGGTATGTTACGGGGTCTCTATTTGGTGATAAGGTTTTGAATGGTAATGGAACTAATGGTGCGGATGGTACTCCTGTCTATACCGGTATGGTTGCTGCACCTTCTAGTTATGCTTTTGGAACTAAAATGTTTATCCCCGGCGTTGGTACAGTTGCTGTTCATGATCGTGGTGGTGCAATTGTAACTAGTAATGAGGATGGTTCTTATGATCGTCTTGATATATGGATGGGCTATGGTGATCCTGGCCTTACTCGCGCACTTAACTGGGGAAGACGAACACTTACCGTTACTGTTTATGGTTTAGATGATTCTATTGCCGAGCAAATAAATCTTATGGGATATACTCCGGATGAGGCTATTCCTGCAGATTGTGGAATGGATGATGTTTCTGTTGATTATAATACTTTGCAGCCGATTGGTGGAACTGTTTCAAATTCTGCACCTGAACCTGAACCTGTTTATGTTCCTGAACCTGAGCCGGTTGTTGAAGAAGCTTCTATTTCGAATGAAGGTCTTTTGGATGGTAATTTATCTAAAGGAGATTCCGGTGTTGAGGTTGAGTCGTTACAGTTAGAACTGCTAGCCTTGAATTATTATAAGGGTGAAATTCATGGTGTTTATGATGATGTAACTGAGCATGCTGTTTTTAAATTTCAGCAGTCACAGTATTTAGTTGGTGATTCAAGTTCTATTGGGGCCGGTGTTTTTGGGAACAAGACTCGTAATCAGCTAAATGATATTATTGCTTCCAAAAATTATAATACTTTCTTGATTGCTCAGGCTAATCCTTCCATAAGTCCCATAGTGTCTGATATTGTGCTTGCTTCGATTTCTCCGGAGCCAAAGACTATTTTATTGACTACTGAAATGGATTTTGGAATCGCTTCTGTGGAAGTTGAGGAATTACAGCAGTTTCTTAAAAATCAGGGGCATTTTTCCGGGGTTTTGATTACGGATTTTTATGGCCCAGTAACTCGTGACGCTGTGATTGAGTTCCAGCTTGAAAATGGACTAATCTCCGATATCGAAGATTTTGGTGCCGGACGTGTTGGTCCAAAGACTTTGTCTCTTATAAATCAGATGTCTTAGTCCCCCACCACCTCTTTTATTTCTTTTTCCAGCTTTCTGATTTGATCCTTGGTTTTGTTTACTGTGTCCGAATTTCCCTTAGGCCCTTTTCTCTTTTCTCCTCTTCTAAATCTTTCTTCCAGTGAAACTATTTCGTCCTCATCTACTCGTTTGTCCGAGTAGTACATTATTTTTTCTTCCCAGTTTTCCAGATCGCTAATTGAAAAGAACCCATGTTTTTCCACTAATTTTGCTACTGCTTTTTCATCTATTGATTCTAGGTATTCTGCCATCTTTTTTTCGTGTCCTTTGTCGCTTAACCTCATCACGTCGTGAAGTTTTGCTGCATCTGTTATTGATTTCTTGTTTATCTTGAATCCTTTTTCTATGAATTTATCTGCCAGTTCTTCCGCAAATTCTCCGACCTTCTTCATGTGTCTGATTATGTTCTCAGGCACTTGGAGTTCTTCGTAAATTTTAAGTATTTCTTCTTTAGTCATTTTCTATGATTATTTGCCTTGAGTCCGGTCCTTTGTATTCCAGTCTTATGTTTATTCTTTTTATTGGCAAATATTGCTCCATTCTTTCAGCCCATTCTATAACTATTATGTTTTTTGGATTTTCCATCAATTCTTCTATTTCTCTCCATAATAATTCGTCTATTTCCTCCAGTCTATACAGATCTATGTGAAATATTGAATTTTCCTTTCTTTTGTACTCCCTTATATAGGTATATGTGGGACTTTTTACTCTGAAGCCTTGTATGTCTGCACTCTGTGCCAATCCTTTCATAAACGTTGTTTTACCGCTTCCCAGGTCGCCATATAGGCATACCACTGCTCCGTCCTGTATGTCTTTCCAAGTTTTCATTGCGAGTTCTAGGGTCTCGCCTTCACTGTTTGTTAACTTGCTTATCATTGATTTAGATGGTTAATTATGCTATAATTTACAAGATATGGGGGAAAAATAAAACAAAAATAAAAAATAAAGGAATTGTATGAAAGATCTACTTAAATCTAAGACTGTACGGGCAGCTCTTTTGGCTGTTGGTACTCTTGTAATTTCCGCTTCTATTTATATGGTTGATCAAAATTCGAGTCTGCTTAAGACTAGTGTTTTGGATTTTCCTGAACATGCGGCTTTTGATGGAACTGCGTATCCTATACAAAAAGTTCCGAACTGGGTTAAGGTTAGTGCCAGTAACTGGGATTTGGTTTATAACGAGATGTCTTCCGGTCAGTTGATCGATATTCCTTATTATAGTCCCAGTCAGTTGGAAACACCTGTTGATGAGTTGATTTGGGGTAATGCTGATGATGATATGGTTAGAAATGCAAAGATTACTTACTCTGTTCCTTACCTTGGGAATTATCTTTTGGATGGACATGAAAATGCGGGCTCTCATCCTGCTGTTGATATAAAAATTCCGATTGGAACTCCGGTTCATTCTATAGCTAATGGTACTGTTATCAAAGTTTCTTCACAGAGTTCCGGTTTTGGCCATCATATAGTTGTTCAGCATGATAATTTTCCTTCATTGAATAATTCAAATGCAAAGGAAACTATTTATTCTTCTTATAGTCATTTGAGTGATTTATTTATTTCTGAGGGAGATGTTGTTGTAAAGGGTGAGCAAATTGCTTTATCCGGAGCTACAGGTACGGCTACGACACCTCATTTACATTTTCAGATCGATAATGACGATGCGCCATGGCATCCTTATTGGCCGTTTACGTGGCAGGATGTGCAAGATGCAGGTTTAGACTTCTTTAGTGCTATAAACGAGGGGCTTGGGGCGTCTGACGCTAGAGCTACCACAGTTAACCCTATGAAGTACGTACAGGCTTATCTCGATGATTCTGCAGAATACGTTAGTCTTGAAGGGACTGTTGCAAGTTCTTATGTAGCTGAAGATGCTGAGCTTATAAAGGTTGTAGAAATTGTTGAGGAGATTGTTGATGAACCTGAGGTGATTGATGAGCCTAAGGTAGTTGACGAACCTGAGGTTAGAGAACCGTCCGTGCTTGAAATAGTTTTTGATATCGAGCCTAAATATATCGTTGATGGGACTTATGATTTTACTGTTTCTTTTAGGGATCAATATGGCGAACCTTTCATTGATGGTTTTAATGAGGATATAGTTCTGACTTCTGCTCGTGGAAATATAAAAATCAATGGTCCAATATTGAGTAGATCTTTTTTGAGCCGTGATGCTGTCTATGAAAAATCTTTTCATGCGAATGAAGATGGGAAAGATAGAATTGAATTAAAAATTGGTGATGAGTTATATTATTCAAATTGGTTTGATATTATTGACTTGAGTGGTGATGAACTGTTTACTGATCTTTCTTCTGCTAATGAATATTTTATTGCAATAATGGATCTTGCTGAAAAGGGTGTTGTTGCTGGTTATCCTGACGGGACCTTTAGGCCTGAAAATACTGTTACACGTGTTGAGGCTTTGAAATTTATTTTAGAGGGGATAAAGGCAAAAGTTACAGACGGTGAGCTTCCTTTCTCCGATGTATCTGATGAGGAATGGTATGCAAAATATCTGTATACTGCAGTCAATACTGGAGTTGTTGATGGTTATGAGGATGGAACTTTTAGACCTGAGAACACTGTAAATAAGGCTGAATTTTACAAAATCCTATTCAATGGAATGGGTATGGATATCAATCCAAATGTTAGCTCTCTTCCTTTTACTGATGTTTCCGCTGATGACTGGTTTGCTCCTTATGTTGTCTATGCCTACAAGATTGGAATTATAGATGCAGATGTAAAAAATCTGAATGCATCAAATGGTATGACAAGAGCTGAAGTTGCCTATGCGATTTATAAGGTGATGAGACTTGCAGATTAAACTCTGTCCTTGTCCAATTCTTCCTTAAATTCTATTGATGATATTTTGTCGTCTGTCCAACAAACTTTGTATTCTCTAATGTATGTTGAATACTCTGCTTCCATTGTGTAGCAGTCTCCGCTTATGCTTGTAACGATTGCATTTTCAAGGTTGTATTGACCCATGTCGTCATTTTCCAAGTCTGCTATTGCATATGTTTCCAATGCTTTCTGCATTCCTGATGCCTTTCCGTTCATTGTATCCATAAAGGCCTGCATGTCTTCGCTTACTTTTGTTGATTCGATTGCTTCGCTAGTTCCCAATTCTGCCCCGCATGCTGTTAGAGCAAACATTGATAGGATTAGCATTGTTAGTATTGCTGTTTTTTTCATGGTGGTTTTTTTAGTTGTTAGGTGGTACCCGAGACAGGATTCGAACCTGTGACCTTCGCCTTAGAAGGGCGCTGCTCTATCCAGCTGAGCTACTCGGGCTTATTATTTGGACATAAGATATATACTACTCTTATGTGATTGTGTCCAAGGAAATTATGTCTTTTAC
>JAUUZY010000069.1 GCA_030592015.1 Candidatus Peregrinibacteria bacterium
AAGAAAAGATGTTTGTTGAAATAATCATCGCTCCATCTTATGAAGAAAAGGCACTGGAACGGCTTAAAGAAAAGAAAAACTTGAGAATAATAAGGACCGGAGAGCTAAAAATGGACCTTTTGAGTACTGATATAAAGAAAGTTGCCGGTGGGATTCTGATTCAGACAAAAGATACGTATATTTTACAGCCTGAAGATTTGAAGATAGTGACAAAAAAACAAGCTAGTGATGAAGAAATTCAGGCTATGTTGTTTGCTACCAAAATTGTGAAGCATGTTATGTCTAATGCCGTTGTTATGGCGAAAGGAACTACTGCAACCGGTATAGGAGCAGGACAGATGTCCAGAGTGGATAGTGTATTTATAGCCGGGAACAAGGGTGGAGAGAATATTAAGGGCTCTGTTATGTCCTCTGATGCATTCTTCCCATTCCCTGATGCTGTTGAATTGGCTGCTGATCTGGGAGTTACAGCATTAATTCAACCCGGTGGCTCCATTCGAGATGATGAAGTCATTGCAAAAGCTGATGAGTTAGGAATTTCTATGGTATTTACAGGTCGTAGATACTTTAGGCACTAAACTATTTAAGTATAGTAACAAAGAAATTGTAAAGAATCACAGCTGTTTCAGTTCTTGTAATTGGATCATTTGGTCTAAGCAAATGATTTCCAACACCGTCTAAGGAACCGTGTGTAATTCCTTCCTGATAGGCTGTTTTTGCGTGATCACAATACCAATCACCTTCTTTTACATCTCTAAATGGACTTTCTCCATCGTCACAACTTGCCATTTCCTGCTCAGGATTCAAATTCATATATATTTCCACGATAATTTTTGTAGCCTCAGCTCTTGTTATTTCCTGATTTGGTTTGAATCTTGTTATTCCATCTTCTTCAATACCTACAACCAATCCGCTATTGGCAGAAATGTTTACAAGTTCTGAATACCACTGAGATGATGGATTATCCGGGAATCTGTTGTATCTGTCGTTATACGTACCATTTTCTATTGTGTAAGGGATGTGACATGAAGCATAGATCACCATTTTGTTGAATTCCGCTCTTGTTATGAAGTCTGTTTTTCTAAATTCTCTATTTCCATCGTCCAAGTATCCAACTGTGATTGCGTTGGCTTCATATCCAACTCCAGCCTCAACGCTGATCGCGTCATATGCGTAATAGTTTGGATTAACATCTACAAAATCATAAGCATAAGTTATGTCCAAACAAGACAATGGCTCCTGTCCACTTGTGATCTTTTTGATTACCGTTTCTGCAGGAACTTTTTCTATAATAATTTCCTGTATTTCCGGTATTGATGGTGGCGCCTCTCCTTCAACAAATGCTATGTCAGGTACGCTAGGAGGTTGTTCCTCTCCTTCAATAAATTCTACACCTGGTAGCAATGGTGGATCCCCTCCTTCATCTACAGCTATAAATTCTACGTCAGGTACAGTGGGAGGTTGTTCCTCGATTGCCGGCTCTATAAAGCCGAATACGTCATCTCCTGCTGGCGCCTTTACTAATGCTTTAACCGTAGGCTCTTCGGGTAGCAATTCTGATTCTTCAGGTTTAGGACTTAGTCCGTCCTGTGGCAAGAATCCTATTTCCGGATCTTTTACTGTTATCACTCCCTCAGGTGGAGCGACTCCCAGCTCTATTTCAGGTTCTGGTTGAACTGAAAGTTCATCAACAACATTTATACAATATAGTTGAATCCCTTCTATTGGTCCTAAGCTAGGCTGTGGCGCTATAATTCCTACTTCCTTAGTTAATGCAAAATCTTCTACAGTTAGACCTTCTATCTTAGTCCCAAAGTCTGGCTGACTAATGCCAGCTGTTGTTATAGCTCTGCTTGGCGCAGTTGTAACTCCCTCTTTTGCGCTGTATGTAAGCAAAGCACTGTCTTCCCCTAAGTATCCTCCCATTGGTTCGTAAATATAATTTCCTTCCTTTTCTGTGAATGCAGATACATGATATGGTCCAGCGACCTCCACATATTCTCTATTCGCATAGTCTGGCAAAGCTATATCAAGACTTTCATCCATTAATGTCTCAAGCCTTTCAACTCCAATTGTTAACTGATTATCCGGATTTGCTTCGTTGTATGCTTTTACATAATTCGTTAAATATCCTGCGGCTTCTAAACACCTCCCCTCCATTCCTGCACCTATTGTCGGAACAAAAAGCTCTGGTTCCGGTGGTTCCTCATCAGCTACCAGCACTTCGTCGATCAAGTCAGGTTGTCCTATTAGCCCCTTAAACATCTCACTTTGTGATACAAAAGCAGCTCCCACTCCTGCAGTAATTACAAGAAGAAGGATGATTATTATTTTCAGTCCTTTTTTGGATTTTTTTGGTTCTTCAGGAACCTGATAATTGAATTCTTCCATTTTTATTGGAGTTATTTTTGTTTTTGTTGCTGCTATTATACCATATTCCTACAAAAACTCAAGGTCTAGGGGTTAATTTTGCTCCTCCGCCTTGCTATATTTTGACCATGGAATGGACCGACTCATTAATTTTGGGAATTTTACAGGGGATAACTGAATTTTTACCTATTTCGTCGAGTGGTCATTTAGTCTTGGGAGAGCACTTTTTATCGCTTAACGTTGATCAATTAAAGAGTTTTGATGTGGTTGTGCATATGGGGACATTGTTGGCGATACTTGTGTATTTCAGAGATGATTTGTGGGGAATGATAAAGTCTTTTTTTGCTGTTTTTGCTGGAAAAATTGATAAGAAAGATCCCTATTTAAAGCTGATTTTGCTTATAATTATAGGAACTATTCCTGCAGTGATTGTGGGTCTTACTTTGGAGGACCATATAGACTCTGCCTTTAGGAATATCGAGGCGGTTGGAATATTTATGCTAATTATGGGAATTGTATTTTTGCTTGGAGAATTTGTTTACAAGCGTGTTCACAAGAAAGCTCCTATAGCGGAGAAAGTCATGGAAAAAGTTGATGCAGTGAAGGATGTTCTGAAACCGGGAGGATTTCATAGTGCTGAAGTTAGAATGTTGACGTTTCGGAAAGCTATTATAATTGGTTGTGCGCAAGCTATGGCGCTGATTCCGGGGATATCCAGATCAGGATCTACGATTGTTGCCGGTCTTTTTCAGGGAATAAACAGAAGTGCAGCTGCTAGGTTTTCCTTTTTACTTGGAGTTCCTGCCATTTTTGGTGCAGGACTTTTGACCGGAATCGACGTTGTGGGAAGCGGTGAACTCATCAATATTGGCGTTCTTCCTTTGATCATTGGCTTTGTTTCGTCCTTTCTTTTAGGTGTTGTTAGTGTGTATTTCTTGATGCATTTCCTAAAAAGACACAGCCTGAAAGTTTTCTCAGTTTATTTAATTGCGCTTGGGTTAAGCACCTTTTTATAAAATTACTATAGAC
>JAUUZY010000058.1 GCA_030592015.1 Candidatus Peregrinibacteria bacterium
GAATCAGGAATTTCTGGGGATATTCAAAGAATCAGTTGAGTTGAATATCGAACCGCACGATACGCACGTGCTTCATATCCGTCCGTTGCTGCAAAGGCCGCAGATTCTGGCAACGGGCCGCCATATTTCCGGAGCGTACAGCATCGAAACATTGAAGTGGGATGCAGAAAAGCTAATTTTAAGTGGTTCGTCGAAAACCGTAGCAGGCACGCATTATTCGCTGTTTGTACATGTTCCGGGTAAATTTTCACTATCGAAAATTCAATCGAATGCAAAGGCCGTTCCGGAAAAAATAAACGACCATATGCTCAAAATAACTATGAAAGAGAATGATGAGATAACCAATTGGTCAATAATATTTAAGGATTGACAAACGGGACAGGCACGACTAAATTACTGCAAAATATATTGGATCAACCGGCAGAGGCATCAGGACAAGCCTCCAGTCTGGTTTTTACTTCAAACACAATTTATATCTGTGTTGTTTTTAAAAAGGTAACGGCAAGGGGATTCAAAGAAACAAAGGATGCATCCGGAGGGGTATCCCAGATATTCTCACCCGCCCTTAATTGATAAGTATGATTACTCATTGGTGAATTATGAGAAGTCCAACCAGCATATCTTAATAGTATGCTCGCGACATGGGGTCTTTCAACAAACACCCACCTACCACCTAAATGGAGGAGTCTGTCCATATTGTGCGAGGAATAGATTAACACGAGAAGAATTTATGAAAGAAGTCAAAAAGCATAATGGGGAGGCATATGATTATTCCAGGTGCAATTATACACATAAGACACGAAAGAGTGATTATATCATCATCACATGCAAAAAGCACGGAGACTTTCGTCAGAGATTGGACTCCCATCTAAGAGGCTCTGGTTGTTCTCTATGTAGAATGGAATACCGCTCCAAAAAGAAAGTGGCAGTTGTTAGAAGTAGGTTTTCTTATCCAAATCTTATTAAGAGAACTGATGGAAATACATGCACCATCTCCATGACCTACTTGCATGGAGAATCCCCAATAAAATTGAGTAGTGGCCTTTTCAAAAGTAAGTCAGAAGCAAACCAACATATCGAAGATTGGAAAATGTTTGTGGATATGACGGGTTCAAAATTAGGTACCTGTAAGATTACCAAAAGCGAATCTTAAACTCAGCATTTGGAGAGAACCAATAACTCAATTAGGTCAGAGTTACAGGATTTAAATTGATTCCCTGTTGCCAGTTTTTCATTTACTGGACTCAAGCCGGGGGCGGAACCCTCATCGTACTCAACCCCTAAGTTGAGGTGGTGATGAACAAACTGCTTTGGGATGGTAATATTGAGATAGTGATTTTAATCCGAAAACTGGCTCTGACACGGTTATGGGTGCTGCACGCAGTGCTGCACCTATAACAACCAACCAAATCACCGTTGGAGTGAGTGAGTGAAGTGAGCGCAGCCGAAGGCAAGCGTAGCGAACGAAACGAATGAACTCCTTTTCCTTCATTAACTCTGAGTAAGCTCTGGTCAGATCCCGGAGCTGTTTAAAAATTGGAAGAGGGGGTTCCCATAGAGACAGCTTCCTTTCAGCTCCCATACGGGCAATAATGCGAGCATCAACACTGTTTGTTTTTGTTTTTACGTTCCAACTTTTAGCAAAGTACTTGACCTTGTTCGGCAGCAATACACTTACGGGTTGATTTAGCCTGTGTAGATGATAGGCAAGGGCCTCATAATAGACCCCCGTTGCTTCCATAACAAAGGCCACCGCCACTGAAGCAGAAGTGATCTTTCTGCTCCACTTAACTAGCTGATTAAAACCGGTTTTTTGATTCTTGAATTCGACGACTTCTGTAAGCTGCTCCTCACCTGAATAAAAATAGCTGCAAACACAAGCAGTGAAGCTCTCCTTGGAGATGTCGATATCAACGCACTGTCTGACAAGCTGCTGATCCATAGCATTGAGAATTTAAGATTAATGTGACCTGAATCCCCTTCGTCTTGCCTTTTACATTACACTTGCTTATCCATGTGATAGCCTAAAGTACTGTCCAGACTCTGAAGAAACAAAAATGGAAACGGAGATGCCTTTTTTACGATATGATTAAAATCTATCTAAGCCCCACTTCTCTCGTTTCCCAGGTCAATATGATTAGTTTAACTGATCAAATTAACCCAAATATCGGTCTGGTACAAAAGTAAAAAGCCCCACACTTTCGTGCAAGGCTTTGTGTTTTGGTCGGGGTGAGTAGATTACTAAATATGCACTAAGTAGCTGATAGTCAGATGTGCGATTTGTACTACAAATGATTCCATTTATCAGTTTTTGTACTACATATTCATGGGAACCAGAGTTCATGGGGCTTTTAGAAGATGATAAACTAAGCCCATATTCTTGTTTATGTCAATTCTTGAGGTGCTGAATTGTTAAATAAGTTTGTTCAGTAGTGCTTTTAAACCAGGAATACTTTCTGAAACTGTTTTCCAGACGATATTCAAATCCACGTCGATATAAATTAGATCATCTTTCATTCAAAAATGATTTGAAGATCATCATAGATATACTTTTTGAGCTTATCATTCTTTAATGCCGGTTCAGTTACTAGATCAACCTTTTTGCCTAGTATTGCTGAAAGCTCACGATGGATACGTGCAAGTTCAAGTAGTGTTATTGTTTCTTTGAATTTCACTAATATGTCAATATCACTATTATCATCTTCTTCCTGCCTGGCAAATGAACCGAAAAGACCAATTCTTTCCGGCCCATATGGACCTAGATAATTTATAATTGCGCTACTTATTGCTTGACGTTCCATATTATATCAAAGATAAGCATTTTTCCACCGTTGTTTTAGTTTGCTTCGGTATGTCGTTCCAATCGTTGTTCATTGGGTTTTAATCCAGATAGGCGGGGGAGTTTATTCACATAGAGAATTGCGAGGAAGACTACATTGCCACCAACTATCGGATGATCTACTTTTATGTCGGGGTGAGAGATTACTCCTCGCCTTGCTCGTCATGATCCTAAGGACATTGATATGATTCTGATTGTTGAAGCATTGAGTGTCGAATTTGTTCAGCAATTCTGTAATTTCATTGTTGATGGAAGATACGAAAGGAATGAGAATGGGGGAGAAAAAAGGAAATTCTTCCGGTTTGCAAAACCTGCAAACGACGAGTATCCAGTAAAGGTCGAGCTATTTTCATTTGTTAGTAGTAACCAGATATTTCTTGAATATGGTGGTTAGTTCTCTCATTACGGTTTCAATATCAGGTAAGTATGAGGACTGAAGTTGGTGACTTAAACTCTGTTCCCAAGACCGTCTCAGGATATTAATACTTTTGTCATTGATCAGTTGATCTACCCCAGTGTAATGGTATCCTTTGAAATTCATTTTGTTGTGAAATGCTTTATTTACTATTTCCCATTCGTGATCGCTGATGTGATCTCTCAGGACCCAGATATCAAATATGTCCCTGGGTGCTGTATAGGATCTCTGAATCAGGGAGCGTATCTTTTCAGCCATAACTTCTTTTAAATCATAGCAAGGAATCAGTATTTTACTAATTGAATCTCTATCGGAGTAGGGATGATCAAGAGGGCAATTCTCCTTTTCAAACTCCATTAGCTCATAAGTAGTAACCTCCAGCTTGATACTTGTAAGCCATCTTTCAGGTGCGGGCGGGAGTTGGTTTTTGCCATGATTGGCTCCCCAATATTGTATTCTGGCCTGGAAACCGGCAAGCTCATCCTTGTAAATCAAATCTTTCAACTCTGCCAAGTGGAATAAAATACCGGAGTTATACTGCACAATATCTATTGCTTTGATGATCTTTTCTCGCGTAAGCTTATAATCGGGAGAAATTGAAGTGAAATCTAAATCCTCAGAGAAACGGTAATCGGGGAATCTGCATTTTCGCAAACAAGTTCCCCCTTTGAAAACAAGTACTTCCAAATGTCTGTCAACTTGAAAAAAAACTGACAAGAAGTGTCCCAATACTCAGTCTTTATCGACTGTATCTGGTGGAACACCCCATAACTCTGACTTCTCAGTTAGTTCTTTCTTGAGGATCATTAATATATCTCTGTTGCTAGGGTTAGAAGTTCTTCTCTCGACACATTCAACCTGAGCCTCCATTTCCCGATAAATTCACCTTCGTTCAATCCTCCCGAGTCGATAAGATTGTATTTTAAATTTACCTGTTTTTTTGCCCATTTTATAAATCCCTTAGTCCCTTGCTTTTGAAATAGCTCTGCCAGGAATCCCATAC
>JAUUZY010000028.1 GCA_030592015.1 Candidatus Peregrinibacteria bacterium
CATCACAAACGTCACCAAACTCATCACCATCTTGGTTTGCTTGGTCTGGGTTTGCAATAGCTGGACAGTTATCAAGCCCGTCAGCGTATTCATCACCGTCAGAATCTTCACTGCTGTTACAAGCATCACCTGTTCCATTTTCATCTGTATCTTCCTGGCCTGGGTTGTAATTTACTGGACAGTTATCACCTTCGTTGTCAAAACCGTCACCATCTGTATCTGGACAGGATACTTCTAGCTCTGTTCCAGCTGGTGTAAGTGTGTAATCTATCCCCTCGTTACATGTTTGATATGTAACGTCGCTTCCAGATAACAATTTAAGATACACCCTGTCTGACGCTGAATCCTTGCTGTATGCAAAGAATACACTATCTGCTGGTACTGGATTAACAATTAGTCCATGTGCATAACCGTTGGAGAAATCCTCTGATGAGTTCTCAGGATCACTATCAACACCTTCTACTAGTCCATCTTGATCACTATCAAGACAATCTGGTAGTACATTTCCTGCATATAGAACCTCTTCATCAGCTCCACAAATACTTGCTGTAACGCTTGCTCCTGGAGTCAATATGTCTAGTCCTACATTCCCACCGTCATACCCAACAATGAAATCACCAGTACTACTAATGACTGTTCCAAAGTATCTTGTCGTCCCTTCCTCATAGTAATAGTCTGAAGAGAATTCAGTTGGTAGTGGATCAACTTCGTTTTCTATACTATCACCATCAATATCGTCATCACAAACGTCACCAAACTCATCACCATCTTGGTTTGCTTGGTCTGGGTTTGCAATAGCTGGACAGTTATCAAGCCCGTCATCAATTCCATCTCCGTCTGTGTCTACACAGAATATTTCTACTACACCATCTGCAACACCGATTGTTTGAGTTAGCCCACCACAATAATTTACCGTGATTGGACCTACATTTGTAACATTTATTTCAACCGTAGTGTTGGCACCTGATTCGACTCCTGTATCAACAGAGAATATTGTGCCCTCTAGACCACGATCAGTAACTGTTCCATATGTGATTCCAAGGAATATTGATGTATCAAAATCGTCTGAGAATCCGAAATGATCTGTATCAACCTTATCCCAGATCATATCGTTATCATCATCAACATCACAGAAATCTCCAGGACCATCACCATCTGTATCTTGTTGTCCTGGATTTGCTACATTTGGACAGTTGTCAAGTGGATCGTTCACGTCATCGAGGTCGATATCCGTGAAAGTCCACAAAAGGCTATTGTAGAATCCTGATACCTCTAAGTAAGCATCTAGAACTGTACAGGTATATCCATCAACTGTTTCGATTCCATCACAAAGTATTAATGTATGGCCCTTAGCTTCACAGGTTGTAAGCTTGTCAACTGTTGTAGGTATAGTTTCACTTATGGAATCATCTATACATACAGAATATGGCCCTACTGTAGGTTTTTTTATCTTAGCTGTTTTCGGATGAATTGTAGGTTGTGGTATGGCGATTTTCAATGAAAATACTTCTCCGTTAGAAAATTCTCCTTCTTCAATTAATGTTACACCAGATATAAATGCTGAAACATCTTCAGCAGCTACTTCTAGAATTGTTTCGTCATCAGCATTTAGAACTGAAAGGTCACCTGCATCATCCAGGATTGCATTGAGTCCATCAATACTAAGTGTGTCACATACATTCCCCTCTCCATCCCCATCATAATCTGCTTGAAGTGGGTTATAGACTGTCGGGCAGTTATCGGCATCATCGTTGATTCCGTCTCCATCTGTGTCAGTGCCTGTGCTTACAGGAGTAACTGAGTTTAGTTCAACATTAAGACTAATTCTCACCCTCTCAACTTCACCGCCAGCATTAGTATATTTAAATTCTTCGAAAGCAGTAATACCTGTCACCACATCAGGATCCCACGGCGCAGTTTTAATACCCGCTGGTCCATAAAGCTCTAAGAGAATGGTGCCTGGATATGAATTTGTTGCCATCATGATTGTTCCACCTTGATCATAACCATAATTAATTTCATAATTCACATCATACAATTTATCTGCATCAGGATGTGGAGTTAGATATGGATCGCCTTCTACTAAGAAATACACATCATCAGCAGGATTATCATAGCTTACCCCCTCGTATATATAATATCCAGGGTCTAATACATCAACAATAAGATCATTAATAAAGCTTGATCCCAGTAGAGGTGCTGTGTCTTCTGGTAGAGTTTCTACATAGCCTAGCATGTCACAGGGATTGGTTATTGCATCACATGTACCAGCACTATTAGTGTATTCGATACTGGTTACTGTAGATGTAAATGAATAGATCTTCCTTGGATTAAGCTCTTCCGGATCACATACAGTTCCAATTCCATCCTTATCAAGATCAGCTTGATCTGGATTTGCTATATCCGGACAGTTATCAAGGGTGTTTGACCATTCGTCACCGTCAGGATCGTCGGCATCATTACAGGCGTCACCTACTCCATTTCCATCTGTATCTTCCTGACTTAAATTTGCGTCAGCCGGACAATTATCAAAAATATCTTCTATTCCATCTCCATCTGTATCGGCACCCTCAATTATTATGTATCCTTCAGGTTCCCCAAGCCCTGTCCATCCATAAGGCTCTTTATAAAATGTGTTGCCTTTTCCCTCACAACGTGTCTCGTATGTATAACGAAATCCGCCACAATTAAGGTCTTCATTACTCTCTATCTGATGATCCACTATTGGATTATACTCACCGACGACCCTATTGCCGTTCACATCATGGTGATGTCCATATAAACCCGCACCATAATAGAAACCTTCTACAATATTATTTTCGAATAGTCCCCCAGTTTGAAGCTTAACTCCAGTATAATAATTTCCTATAAGCGAATTTCCATATATGTGTGAGTTTTTAATAGTTACGTTCGCATCAGGGTCATTTGCTACTCCTGGGTTGCTTGTTCCTGTCCTAATCCTTATTTCTATACCACCCATATTAGGGTTATATACTCCTGGCCTGTATTGCCCGTTGAAAGTAAAGTTATCTATTAGTATATTTTTTCCCTCATTTATTAGTATTGCATGTCCACCAGTTCCTGAGTAGCCGTCTGGTCCATCCATTACAGTGTCTATTATTGTCGCTCCTATATCATCTATAAGATCATATACTTCAGTCACCTCATTCCATATTTCCAATTCATTCCCCTCCTCTGCAAAAGTCTGTTGATAAAATATACCAGTTCCAGAATGTGGATCAATTGTCACACTTTCAATCCATAAATTGCTACCGTCGGCATATATTGAATATCCTGCGCCGCCTGATATAGTTAGGTTTTTTATAGTAACATTGTCCGACTGGATAATACTGTTGTTAAACCCTCCAATGTCCAAACCTAAAGTATTCCCATCGGCTATAATTGTATTATTGGCACCATCTAAGGTTAGATTATCGACGTCTATCCGGACTGAACCCGTTACATTAGCCGTCAATGTACACGTATCTGGTGTAGAGGTCCATGTTCCATTAATGTTCCCGCAATCGGTTGCATTATTAAGTAGATGTAGTTCTGTTGTAACTTGTGCACTTGTGTCTTTACTCATACCCTGAACTATCACCAGTGCGATAAGCACGAATGCCAGTCCTCCGAGTATAAATGGGAGAAGAATTTTTGGTTTTTTCGTTTTCATTTTGTTTTTGTTATTTGTTTTTGTTATATATGAAACCCTCATATCGCAGTTTTATTAGCTCAGTTTTTTGGCTGCACTAAAGGAAAACTGTGACATGAGACGTAGTTGTTATTTTTATTTTGGTCCTTCATTGGGGTTATTGTAGCACATTTTGCACGAATCGTCAACTGCGTAAACCCTGTAGTTTTTGCGCAGTCCCGGGACGAGAAATCCAAAGGGTTTGCTTATTTTTTTTTATGACTTAAAATGTGCGTCGAATGTTAATTGTAAAAAATCTATGACTGATCTTAATTGGGTGGAAATTTCGAGAGAGGCTTTGAAGTCGAATATTTCTGAGTTTCGTAGGATAATTGGCCCGGATAAAATCCTTTGTCCTTGTGTGAAGGCGAATGCCTATGGACATGGACTTGTTGAAAGTTCTCGGGTTTATTTGGATGCGGGTGCTGATTGGCTGGGTGTGAATGCTCTGTATGAGGCTCGGACTTTGCGCGAGGCTGGTATCGATGCCCCAATTTATATCTTGGGGTATGTTGGGCTGGAGGAGCTGCGTGAGGCTGTTGAATTGGACTGCCGAATGGTTGTTTATAATAGGGCGACGATTGCAAAATTGGCGGAGTGTGACGGAAAGCCGCGAGTTCATATAAAAATCGAGACGGGAAATAATAGACAGGGGGTGTTGAAGGGTGAATTAGTAGACTTTGCCAAATATATTTTGTCTTTTGGGAATATTGAACTGGAGGGACTGAATACTCATTTTGCAAATATTGAGGACACAACCGATCACTCCTATGCCGAGCTGCAATTAAAGAGGTTTTTGGAGGCGGATCAGATCTTGAAAGATGAGGGTATCGAGGTTCCTATCAAGCATTGTGCGAATTCAGCTGCTACTATTCTTTTCCCGAAAACTCATTTTGACATGGTTCGTGTTGGAATTGCCGCATATGGAATGTGGCCTTCCAGTGAAACTTATGTTTCCTCTCTTGAGGAGGGTACAAAGGGGTTCAAGCTGACCCCAGCTTTTACTTGGAAATCTAAAATTGCTCAGATAAGGACTATTCCTGCAGGTGAATATATTGGATATGGATGTACATACAAGACCAGCCATGAGACAAAGATGGCGATTATTCCGGTTGGTTATTATGACGGATATGATCGTGGGGTGTCCGGGTCCGGTGCGTATGTATTGATTCGTGGAGAAAGGGCGCCGCTGCGTGGGCGTGTTTGTATGAATATAATAATGGTTGAAGTTACGGACATTCCTGAGGCTTCACTTGAGGATGAAGTTGTGCTGATGGGTGGAAGTGGAGATGAAGTGATTTCCGCTGAATTGTTTGCGGATTGGGCCGGTACTATTAATTATGAAGTAACTACTAGAGTGAATGAAAGAATTCCGCGAATTGTTAATTAAAGATTGTGAGGAGGAATTGGTTCTTTTGAGTGAAAGTGATTTTGCGCTGGAGCCGATGTACTTTAAATGGGGATTATCTGAGAGTGCTGGGATTCGATTGCGGTCGGGTGTTTTGGAGAAATTGCGTGAGGCACGGGCTGTTTTGCGTGCGAGGCCCGGTTGTGAGGGATGGGATTTCAAGATTTGGGATGGATATCGCACACTTAAGGTGCAGCAGATTCTTTATGATGATTATTGGAAAGATCTTGAGGCTAAAAATGGTGAATGGACTGAGGAAGAGTTGCATGAGGCAGTACAGGTTTTTGTTTCGCTTCCGAGCCGTGATAGGGAGAGACCTTCACCGCATAATACCGGGGCGGCTGTAGATTTGACTCTGGTGGATGCTCAAGGCGAGGAAATTCCGATGGGAAGTGAGTTTGATGAGTTCAATGAAAAATCTTATAGTGATCATTTTGCGGATGGGGAGTTTTTTGAGAATCGGCGGATTTTAATTGAAGTTTTGGAGGGGCTTGGTTTTGTGAATTATCCGCAGGAGTGGTGGCATTTTAGTTATGGTGATCTGTTCTGGGCGGGTAGTCGCGAGGAGGGGGCTGCGATTTATGGGAGCAAAGAAATTTGATTTCAGTCTTTATTTTTTTCTGATTTCATGATAAATGCGCTCTGTGCGTAAGTTTGTTTCACTAGAGATCCATGGATGGATACTCTTGTTTCACTTATAGCAATGATACTTAACAAGTAGGTAAACACACACGAAAAATTCAAGAGTTCATAGCTCTTTGCAGATATATTTCGAAAACCGAAACCCGAACCCAACAAACACCGAAGGAGGTGGATATGGAAGCAGAAGACGCTGGAAAAAATAAAAATGGAGAGCCTGAAAAAATTGAGACAGAGGAGGCAGTGATAGAAAAGGGGCCGGTTGGGAAATTCATTGGATTTTTGCTAGAGAATAGTTTAATTCTAATTTTTGGGGCGATCGTCGCCCTGACATGGGCCAATTTTGATAATGAGTCTTACAAGAACCTGCTTCATATGGTTCTGCTCGAGAACCCATGGATTGGGGAGCTCCATGATGGTCATAGAATTATCACGCTGCATTATTTTATCAACGATATTTGCATGGCTTTTTTCTTCGCCATCGCTGGGAAGGAAGTCTGGGAGGCCACATTGCCAGGTGGTCCTCTGAACTCCCCCAAGACTGCAGCGACTCCGCTGATCGCCACCTTTGGTGGCATGGCTGGACCGGCTCTGGTTTATATTGCTGGCGCAGCCGTCCTTGGCCGCTTTGATGAACTGGCCAATGGATGGGCGATACCGTGTGCTACGGATATTGCCTTTTCATACCTAGTCGCCCGCATCGTCTTCGGCAAGGGACACCCCGCAATACCTTTTTTACTGCTCCTCGCTATCGCGGACGACGCTTTAGGACTTCTGATTCTGGCCGTTTTCTACCCACAAGGAGAAATGCAGCCGGTTTGGATGCTCCTGCCCGTCGCTGCAATGCTCATGAGTGTAGGATTCCGCAAAATGAAGCTTCTCAGTTTCTGGTGGTATATCCTCATCGCTGGTCCGGTCTCTTGGATTGGCTTTGCAATGTCAGGATTACACCCGGCCTTGGGACTTCTGACCATCATTCCCTTCATACCAAATGCGGGGACTGATCTGGGGATTTTTGCAGAGGGGGAGAAAGTTCTGTCGGACGAGCTCAATAAGTTTGAGCATTGGTGGAAAAACCCAGTCGAGTTGATTCTCGGTGCATTCGGGTTGCTCAACGCCGGTGTAATTCTCTCGTCCATGGGAGATACGACCGGACTCGTTCTCGGAGGACTTCTCTTGGGAAAACCACTTGGGATTTTCCTCTGTGGTCTTGTTGCGGTCAAAGTTTTTCGCTTGGACCTCCCCAATGGCATGAACCTCCGCGATCTTGTCGTTGTCGGATTCGCCGCTGGGATAGGCTTCACGGTGGCACTATTCGTGTCGACCGTGGCCTTCCCTTCCGGTGAGATACAAGATGCTGCAAAAATGGGGGCGCTCGCCTCCTTTGCCGCGGCTGTTCTCACCGTCGTCGCAGCCAGACTGTTGAAAGTCCAGAAAGTAGTCTCTGACTAAGAGACTCCGGTCCGGCGTGTATGTGTTGTTTATCTACTTGTCGGACTTTTTTTTTGCGTGATTTGACTGTTTCTGATATTGTCGGGTTATGGAGAAGTTAAGTATTGGAATCGTTTTTGGTGGTCGAAGTGGAGAACATGAAGTGTCTCTCGTTTCTGCGAGTTCGGTGATAGAGGTTTTGGACTTGGATACCTATAGTGTAGTGGAGATTGGTATTACAAAAGAGGGAAAATGGTATGCAGGTGAGGGTTGTCTTGAGGCTTTTAAGCGTGACGATTTTGATTCACTCAAGCCTGTTTGTCTTTCTATGGATCCGGAGAACCCAGGGCTTATTCTCGACGGAGTTGGTACTGCAAATATTGATATATTCTTTCCTATTCTTCATGGACCTTTTGGTGAAGACGGGACTATTCAGGGTTTGTTTGAGATGATGCGCATTCCTTATGTTGGCTGCGATGTTTTGGCTTCTTCTACCGCAATGGACAAGTTGCAGTCGAAGGCTATTTGGAAGGCTGCCGGTCTGCCGATTGTTCCTTTTATAGGATTCAACCGCAGCGCTTGGGAGTTTGGGAGAGAGGCGATTATAGAGGATATTGAAAATGATATTGGACTTCCTTGTTTTGTGAAACCTGTAAACATGGGATCTTCTGTTGGAATTACAAAGGTAAAGGATGAATCTGAATTGGTTGCCGCTATAGACTTGGCTGCTAAATTTGATAGAAAGGTTGTTGTGGAGAAGGCGATAAATGTGCGTGAGATAGAGTGTGCTGTTCTTGGAAACGAGGATCCGATTGCATGTGCAATTGGTGAGGTTATTGTTGCGTCTGAATTTTATGATTTTAATGACAAGTATATTGATGGAAAATCTCGTACTGAAATCCCTGCAAATGTGAGCAAGGAGGATGCTGAAAAAATCATGACTATGTCTCTAAAGGCCTTTAAGTCTTTGGATTGTAGTGGGCTTTCCAGGGTTGATTGTTTTATTGATACTGACACGGATGAGATTTATTTGAATGAAATCAATACACTTCCCGGTTTTACTTCTATTAGTATGTATCCAAAAATGGCTAAGCACTATGGATTAAGTTATCCTGATCTGGTTGCCCGATTGATTGAGCTTGGATTTGAGAGACATAGAGACAGGTCCAGAAACCAGGTGGCTTTTGATAGTGGTAGTGATTGGTTTACAGCGTAATCCCCTGCCCCTTGCTTTTCCCCTGCATTTTCCCTATATTTGATGGGATTATTTTTTTATTCGGTCCACTTTAAGTATATGGCTTTTTTTCGTAGCTTTAGAGGGATAAAAAACAGGTCTACAGAGGCACACTTTTTAGCGCTAGATATTGGAACAGATAGTGTGAAGGCTTTGGTCTGTGAGGCTCAAGGAAAAAAGGGGCGCATACTTGGAGTTGGAAAGAGGAAACAGAAATTAGGAGATATGCAGAGTGGAGTTGTTACGGATATTGCTTCTGTTATAGCTAATTGTCACTCAGCAATACGAGAGGCGGAGAATATGGCCGGGATCACTACAAAGAAAATGATTCTGGGAATTTCCGGTGAACTTGTGAAAGGTGCGACGAGCTCAACAAGTTATGTGCGTCGTGATGCAAATGCAAAAATAGACTTAGCGGAATTGAAAAACATTGTCCACAAAATCCAATGGAGGGCTTTTGATCTTGTTCGAAGTCAGTTGGCATATGAGACAGGTTACAATGAGATAGATGTAAAGCTTGTGAATGCGGCGATTGTGGATACAAGAATAGACGGATACAAGGTTACGAATCCTATTGGTTTTCAGGGAAAAGAAGTCACCTTGAGTATTTTCAATGCTTTCGCTCCCCTAGTTCATTATGGGGCTCTGCAAACTATTGCAGCTGAAATCGACAGGGAAATCTTGGCTATTGCGGCTGAACCTTATGCCCTTGCTAGAAGTATGGGCTACGAGGATGGTGGTCAGTTTGGAGGAATATTTATAGATGTTGGTGCCGGTATTACTGATATTGCAGTTGTGAGAGATGGCAGCGTTGAAGGGACAAAGATGTTTACCTTGGGAGGAAGAACTTTCACAAAGAGACTAATTCATAGTTTGAATGTTTCTTTTAATGAGGCTGAAGAAATAAAATTAGCGTATAGTAATGATAAATTGGAGAGACAATCACATAGAATTGTACGTGAGGCGATGAAGAGTGACTGTGATGTATGGCTTTCCGGAGTTGTTCTAACACTTGAAGAATTTGAAAAACTAGATGTACTTCCTTCAAGAATCTTGCTTTCCGGAGGTGGTGCACATTTACCTGAAATAAAAGAGGCTTTGGAAACTCGTGAATGGATGAAATCTTTACCATTCACCAAAAAACCTCAGATAAGCTTCCTAAATCCGAAAATGGTTAGCAATCTGAGTGATGAAACAAAATTATTAAAAGATCAACAGGACATAATGCCTATGGCTCTCGCCAATCTGGCCCTAACCTTTATAGGTGAGGATCTCCTGCCTTCAAAAGTACTTAAAAAAGTAGTCCGTTTAATGCAAATGTAAATGGCTGAGAAAAAACAAAAACCCGTAAAAAAGGAGACGAAAAAGAAAAAAGTGGTCAAAAAGACCAAGGAAGAAACATCTGAAAAAGTCTCTGAACTCATTTCAAGAAAAAAGGTTGTCTATGCCGAGATTGATGATGAGGTGACTTCTCTTTTCGATAAGATAAAGCCGATAAGTGCTAAACATGTTTATATTGTTGCTCCGAAGCGCGCTATTATTTTTCAAAGTATTGTGAACCTAAAGATCCTGCAAAGAAAATCACAGGACCTTGGCAAAAAGGTTTATTTTATCACCAATGACAAAAACGGTATTTATCTAGCTCAACAGCTTGGTATTCCTGTCTATGACAAGGCAAATAGTGAGGGAAAGCCTTCTCTGTTTTCAGCTGAATCCGAGGATGATAAATTGAGAATTACGCCACTACGAGCAACTGTTAATTCTCTAGATGAAACCGCTCCCAGCAGAATGAAGGAGAAAAAACTTTCGATTAGCGAAATTTTGAAAAAAAATAAGGGCAAAAATGCTTTGAAGGTAAAGAAAATGGACAATGCCCTATCGGTGAAAAATGCAAAGAAGAAGAAAAATCCGAAATTTGTGCTTGTTGCTCCGAATCGTCATGCTTTGATCGGACTTATTTCTGTCAGTATGGTGATACTTTTGGTTATTGTTTATATCGCACTTCCGGGAGTAACAGTTCATCTTGTTCCTTCTGCGAGCGTACTGGAAAAATCCGTGAATATTACACTGGCTGATTTCGAGAAAAACAGGGCGGAGCTTGAGATTCACCCGCAACATATGATTGCCAGTTATCCTATAGATGTGACCGTTACAGAAACTGTCACCCACCAGACAACCGGAAAGAAATTTTCAGACAAGGGCAGTAATTCCAGTGGAAAGCTAACTATTTACAATTCAACCAATATCGAGTGGCCTCTTATACCTCGTACTCGATTCCAAACCGATGAGGGAATAGTGTTCAGAATCGCTGATTATGCCTATGTTCCCGCGGCAAGCAATGACGGTCCCGGGACTGTGGAGGTATTTGTGACTGCGGATCAGGTTGATGCATATGAAGCTGTGATTGGAGAAAGAGGAAATATTGGACCGAGCACATTCTTTTTGCCTGGACTAAAGGAAAGTAGCAGGTCAAAGATTTATGCGAAGAGCAGCGAGACTATGACTGGTGGAGTTACTGATTTTGTATCTTTTGTATCTGATGTGGATATTGAGGCTGCTGAAACTCGTGTGAAGGAAGAATTGCTCAAGAAGGCTGTTGGTGAGCTAGACATAGCTGTTGCCCAGAAGACTGATTTGCTTGGAGGAAGTACTACTTTTACCCTTTTGGATGGGGATGGAGCTGTTAGGGTTGGTGAAGTCAGTGTTGAGGTTCCACAGGGAATAGAGGGGCGTGAAGTTAGTGAATTTACTGTTAGTGGAGAAGTTCATGTGAGTGGAGTTTATTATGATCGAGATGCGATGCTTGAGATTTTAAAGAATGAGCTTTTACTGAAGAAGAGTCCGCAGAAAGAACTACTTAGGATAAATGAGGATTCAACTTCTTATAGAATATTTGACTGGGATGATTTTGAGGGAAAAATAAAGCTTACAGCCAATATCAAGGGTATTGAGCAGTTTGAGATTGACCCTGACAAGGAAAACGGTGAGAGACTCTTAAACAAGATTAGGGAGCATATTGGTGGAATGGACATTGATAATGCAAAGCAGTTTATACAAAACCTTCCTGAGATAAATAAGGTTGAAATAGAAAGTTGGCCTGCATGGGCTCCAACTATCCCAAACCTACCTGAAAACATTGAGTTTGAGATAAAAGAAGCCATCACTGTTCAGTAGTCCAGAGCTTGCCAGCACCCCCTGTTTATGGTAAAATAAGACTGTTTATAAAACAAAAATAAAATACTATGAAAAATTTGACTCTGAAAAAAGCTCTTTTGACTGTCGGAATTGCGGCTTGTGCCGGTGTTGTTGCACTTGGTATTTCAGCTTTTGCTGCTCCTACTGAAAATCCTCCTGGGGTTGATATCTCGCCTACTTTTGACAATGTCTATGTTACAAATGAGATCACTGTAGACGGAATTTCTACTTTCAATGATAGAATTGTTGTTGGTGATTTTTCTATTCCTCCAGTTGCGAATCCTAAGTCTATCTTTTATGGGCCTGTTGTCGTGAATGGATCTATGAAAAATCCTGACCCTGATGCGTTTACTCCGGAGCCACTTCTTATTGATGACGATGTGGTTGTTCAGGGAGATGTGGACGTTAATGGTGTTGATGCTAGCGGTGCTTTGGATGTTGCAGGAGTGACTACCCTTTCAGGTGTTACGAATATTGAGGGAAATCTTGTTGTGGGTGATTTCTCACTTCCTGTTCCATCTAATCCTCGATCGATTTTTCATGGACCTGTTTTGGTAAATGGTTATTTAGAGAATCCTGATCCTGATGCTTTTACTCCCCAGTCCCTTCTTATTAATGATGATGTTGATCTTCAGGGAAATATGGCTGTGAGAGACATAGATGCTACAGGGAATATCAACACAGTAA
>JAUUZY010000013.1 GCA_030592015.1 Candidatus Peregrinibacteria bacterium
TGGGGGAATCTATTTTGGGATTGAAGGAAAATGTACTTTTTTGTCAGACTTGCTGGAATATTGCCGAGAGCGACCCCTGTGTACTTTGTACAGATTCGTCTAGGGACAAGACCTCAATATGTGTGGTAGAAGACATATTGGATGTTGTAGCGCTTGAAAAAACTAGAGAGTTTAAGGGGCTCTACCATGTTTTGCATGGAGAGCTTTCGCCTGTAGATGGAGTTGGGCCCGATCAGTTAAAGCTGGATGAGTTGTTTTATCGAGTTGGCAAATCAGAGGAGACTAAAGAGCTGATTCTGGCTACTAACCCTAGTCTGGAGGGTGAGGCAACTGCGCTGTACATTCAAAAACATTTACAAGATTCAGGGATAAAGATTACAAGAATTGCGCGAGGGCTGCCTGTGGGTGGTGATTTGGAATATGCTGACGAGGTCACTTTGAGTCGAGCGCTTCAGGGAAGGTCTGAGTTTTAGTAGACAGGTCTGTTGCTATGTGGTGCATTGTTTACGTATAATCGTGCGCACTAGTTATTAAATATGAAATGTATGAGTTTAGATATAACAGCAGAATGTTTTGATGACGCCTTTCGAGAAGCGGTGGACTATTCCCCTGCAAGTGCGAGAAAAACTGCCGACCATATTGCGGGAAGAGTTGAGGCCCTTATGAAGTCTATAGTTGGAAGGTCAATAAAGGGATTTGTTGTGGAGTATCTGGAAAAATTTGAGGCTCAACTTAATGAAGAACGAATGGCTGAACATGTTGACCTGATTATGGGAGAGGCCTGGAAGCTGATCGTGTCTGCAGAATCCGTGAGGGGTATTAAGCTGGCAAAAATCACTCTGAATCGCAACCTTAGATATGGTCTAAGTGAGCAGGAGTGGGAAAGTGCAGAAAGGCTGGTTAGAAACATTATTGAGAAACTACAGAGACTTAGTACCCTCGAAAAAATTGCTTTTGATAAATTCAAACTGAAATTTATTGGTCGTCTGAAAAAAGCAAAACTGACTGATGATCAAGCAGGTGTTGTTGCCGCTATGGTCTGGGACGCTAGAAAAACTATTTTGCAATAAAAGTAGCGGGTCCCGAACCGGTAAGGTGACCCTTTGTGCTGTATAGAGTTTCGAAATCGTTGTGGAGGTTTTCGAGAATGGCCTGGGAGTCTTCGCCTTCTATGGCTCTGAGCATTGCCTGTGTTTTCTCTCTATTCTGTCCGCAGTTGGAAAGATCGAGTAAGGAATAGAGTGAGGCTGTTTTGTCCTCTGATTTTGTTGGTGATTCCGGCCAGTTCGATTCGTCTGTGATTTTGAATTCGATATTTTTTATTGGCTTAAGTGGTGTGACCTTTTCTCCGAAGTGAGTTCCAAGTGCTGTGCCCCCTATTATGAAAAAGGGAACATCCATTCCTAACTCTGCTCCTAAGCTCATTAATTCTGAAGTGGAGGCATTGATGTCCCACAATTTATTCAAAGCTTTTAGGACGGCTGCAGCGTCTGAGGATGCCCCCCCCAATCCTGATGCAACTGGGATGTTCTTTTTTAGATGAATGTCGGCGTTTTTGTCTATTTTATGCCACTTTTTGAAGAGCTTTAGTGCACGGTATGCTAGGTTTTCCTCCATTTTGGGGAGTTGGACACTGCCTGTGTTCTGTGGGCTCTGTGCTGTTGACAGATGGTCGGCTTCTTTTGTTTCATTGATTTTAAGCTCGTCGTGTAAATTTTCGATTTCATGAAAAATTGTCCATATTTCATGGTATCCCTCAGTTGTTTTTTGCAGTATGTCTATACAAAGGTTTATCTTTGCATGGGCGAGTATTTTCATGTTTTTTCTTGGTTTGTTGGGCGTGCTTGACTCGTGGAGAAATGTTGCACTTTTGGTGGGGTGTAGTCAAGCACGCCTTTCTCGTCCCGGGACGAAAATCTCGATCACTCGATTGAACTACCCTCTTTTCGCAAAACGTAAAATCAGAAAACAAGCACGCCCGAGGCGACCAGTCCGATAATTTAAGCCCTATCCCTTTATGAAAGAAACGATGGCGAAGCACTGAATGCCCATACCTTCTCCGAAGACTGTGCATTTTTCGCCTGTAGTTGCTGTGATCCCGATTCTCCTTGAATTTAAGCCGGTAATGGCTGATAAAGATTTTTTTATTTTGCTTACCAATGGGTCTACCTTTGGTGTTTTGCATTCAATCATTAGCCCCAAACTGTTTATTGTATATTTCTGTTTTTTTGCTTTTTTCATAATTATGTCCAAATACTTTGCGCTGTCCTTAACTCCTTTTTCGCATTCACTGTCTGCATAAAATCCTAAAGACATCTCTCCGATTGCTTGAGACATGGCGTTGAAAATAGCGTGCATTATTACATCGCCATCTGAATTTGCGTCCAGCTTTTTCTCATCTTTCAAGAATAGTCCTCCCAGTGTGAGCCCCATTTCCTCTTCTGAGAACATGTGGCTATCCTGCCCAAGTCCTACAATAAAATTCTCGGGCAATTCTCCGAGCACCGTTGCCAGCCTCGCATAATCCGCCTTTGTAGTTATTTTGAAATTGTTTTCACTTGCCTCTACGTATTTAACCTTCTGTCCGATTGCTTCCAGGAGCATCGCTTCATCCGTTGCCTCTATATTTTTCTTTTTTGCATTTTTTATGGCCCTGTCCAGAAGTCCGTACTTCACAGCCTGTGGCGTTTCTGCGGCAAACATCAGCTCACGGTCATGTGTCTTTACTATGTGTGAACCGTCCACCTCCTTCATAGTTGAGGTAGGGAAGCGACCTGTGATACAAGCTCCATGCTCCTGCGCCTCAACTATCGCCTCTGTAATTTCCTCATGTGAGGGAAGAGGGTTCGCAGCATTATGAACCAATATTATGTCATCCTTTTTTAGAGAATCTTTTTCTGCAGTCTCAACTGATTTCAATCCATTTTCTAAAGATTTTTGCCTAGTGTCCGAACCTGACTTAACTTTCTTAACTCTAATAAATTCGTAGTTTTTTATTATCTCATTAATTGCCTCCTTGTTTTCTTTGCTGCAAACGACCGTAATCGTGCTTATGTCCGGATGATCGTTGAAGGCCATTAGTGAATAATAAATTAATGGCTTTCCCGCAACCGGAACCAGCATCTTGTCCTTTTTTGGGTTAAAGCGTTTGCCCTTTCCCGCAGCTAAAATAATTACGTGATTCATGTTTTTCCTATTACAGGACTGAGATTATGCCATGTACCTAAAAATGTCCAGAAATCCAATTTCACGTTTCAGGAATTTCTGTACTAATTCTTCCTCCTTCTCCAGAAATGACCTCATTTCATTTGGTTTTCTCCTGAAGAAATCGAGAGTGAGAGATATTCCCTTAAAAGTTTTATGATCTGGTGATTGAAATTGATATTCATTTTCTTCCAAAATTCTTATTTCTCTTTTTGGAATTTCGCCAATTGTTCGGAGCAGAGCATTTTCAATATGTTCAGTCATGTTCGGAGGAGAAAAATATGCATATGGTCTATCTTCCCCTTCAAAATAAACCATTCCATGAATCTGACATTCCGGATGTATAAACACATCAATTTTTTCCAGAGGAAGGTTGAATAGGTAATATGCCTCAATGATTTCAAGGCCTTTGTTTATAAGAGTCGCTGATTCCACTGAAATTTTGTCGCCCATACTCCACTTTGGATGAGAAATTGCATCTTCCACCGTTACTTTTTCAAGTTCGCTCTCTGTTTTTCCCAGAAATGGTCCGCCCGAGCAGGGGAGAGCTATTTTTCTGATTTTTTTCTCTGGGAATTTTTTGATAATTTCATAAATAGCGTTGTGCTCGGAATCCAGTGGAATTAGCTCTGAAAATTTCGAAATGCGCTCCCCTTCGGCAACCATAGACTCTTTGTTTCCTAGCAAAAGTATTTTTCCTGCTTCAAGTGCGGACAAACTGGGACTGATTCCTGCGATTCCCGATAGGACGTTTACAACTATGTCCGCCTCGCTTGCCAATCGATCTATTTCTTCGTGACCATCTCTTGATGCGAGAACCGTATTTTGCGGATCAAAATGAAAACTTTTCGCCTGGGCATTTAGCAGGTCAGCATTTTTGTTTGCAGAAAGACCAATCACTTTGAAGTGATTTTTGTATTTTTCTAGAAGAGCAACTGTTTGCTTTCCTAAAGACCCTGTTGATCCGAGAATTACTAGTTTTTTCATGGTATGTGAAGTTTTACAAGAGTTTTGGCACTGCGTCAACGGCGGGGCTGTGAAAAATCAAACCTTTCCCCGAAAAAGTGGTGTAAAATCGAAAAACGGCTTGAGACCGTACCATACTCGCCTGAAAATAAATTTAGGGGAAAATGCCCCTTGCGGGGATACAGCGATCTGGGAAACAAGGAAATACTCAGTAGCCTGAATACGTTAATTCTGGGGAGAAAACACTACACCTCTAAGAGCAGCCTCCGTAATCTCTCTATTTTCAGTATAATATTCATCTTGAAATGGACCTTCAACTCCAAACTTAACTTCATATTGGGTTTGGTGTAAAGAGTCACTGTTGCCTAGTCTTTCTACGTATTTCTTAACCCTATTTAGCGCCTCTATTAGGCGTTCAATTGTCCCTTTGTCTACGCTTCTATTATCCTCGAAGCTGTATGTGGGGTTTATATGTCTCCCCAGAATTCTAGATATAAGCACTGAAGGATTAAGGAATGTGAGCTTGGTGTATTGAGAATTGTCAACGCGGCTCTCCACTATTTTGGCAAAATCACTTACTTTTCTAGTGACCTCTATTACCTCATTGGAAAGATCTATAGGCAAATGTTCATTACCTGCTTTTAAAACAATACGGTCATCATGAGTCGTATCAATGAATTTACTTTTAAAATAGTCGCCTAGCTGTACAGAGGCGAAAGATTGACCTTTTATTCGAACCCTTCCTGTTGCCAATTCTTCTGAGCTCATTTCAGGATGTTGAAATAAATCAACTGCCTCCTCAAGTGTATTCCTTATTGGTTCCAGCATTGCTCTTCCAGACTCCTCTCTCCAGTTTAATTTTTGGAGTCTCCCTTTTTTAAAGGGACCATATTTAATCTTCGATATTTTATTAATTACCTGATCAATAGCCTCGACAACCTTTGGCAGTGCGCTTTGAAAGTTTGCAACCTGTCTTTCATGCTTAGCAGTGGTTAGTTGATCAGTGGTAAGCTTATTGTTAGCGTCATCTATTGCCTCATTGGCTTTATTGACAGCGTCTTCCGTTTTTTCCTTTATGGTTGAGTTTTCACCCTCCATGTTCGCTTCCAGTAATTCAGTAAGGACATCCATTGTGTCAGCCAAAACTGTGGCATTGTCCTCATTTGAAGTATTAACCGAAATAGTATGTATGCCAGACAAGCGCCTCTTTTTACGGTCACGGTCACCCTTTTCTTTATAATATGCTTCTCCATATGAATAATCGTCTTTATGTTCAGCATAACGTGCATGTGCTTCATCTAAACGTTTTTTTGCCTTCTTTAACTTCTCTTTTGTATCCTCTGACACATCATCCCTTAAGTCTAGTTTCTCTATATCTCTCGTTACCCTATTAACGAAACCTCCTATTGAGAAAAGCCCATTGGAATCTAGCTTGGCTGTAGAATTATCATCCAAGGATGGGCCCATGGCATCTCTGTAATCTTTAGTTATCCTCAGAATCCTCTCCTCAGTTACTCTGTCATAATCACCTATGTAGTCAATACTACCGCTAAGACGAAGAAGGTTGGCAGCATTAATCAATTTGCCAGCGAACGACCGCATTCTTCGATATTCTTCCGGGTCTTCGGGCTTAACTTTTTCGATCTCCTTTTCAACACCTTTAGCATCTTTATTTCTCAGCGCAAAAACACCTTCTTTGTTAAATGATGAAAGAAATATACTGCTTGGCCTGCTTGGTAAACGACTGCTTGGAAGCTCACAAATCTCTTGCGCCATTTTCCCCAACTCGGCTATTTGTAGCTTTTTATCGTAGGGGTCATTGCTGAATTCCTTTATATCCCCCCGATTGTGGCTCCAGCCAAATGTGAAGCTGTCAATAATTTCTTGCCTAGTTATCGAATCATCAGGACCTCCATAGTAAGTCATTATTTCTGCCAACATTAGCTCAACCCCCTTATTGAAGGTGGCTGGGTTCATGTTTTCCCTGTAGCGACACTTAGTACCAGTGAACTTAAGCTCTTCGTCAAAATCAATTCCTTGCTCTTGAATCCAAGCCAAGGCCTCTTCTTTTGTTCTTTGTGGTGTTTTTTCCTCAAGCGTTGCCCCTACAGCCCTTCCCGTTTCGGCCTGGCCTTCTTGGATACTGTCACCAGCTTGGTTTAAGGCATTTTGCAAAATGCCAAGTGTACTTGCCGGCAACTTACCTTCTTTAATAACCTGAGCGAGGGCTTCTCCACCTTTTCCACCTGGTTGAAGCAAAGCTACAAACATCTCCTTTAGAAAGGTCGGATTGTCGATGCCAGAGATTGCATCAGGGTCTTCAAGAGCATCTAGCAACTGCCCTGCACGCAGCAGAGCCTCTTGTTTTGAAGTAAATTCTGGCTCTTCCCCCAACTTTTTATCCGTAGACATACATAAATATGTTAAAGTCTCTTTTGCAAGAGTACCATGTTTTGGGAAAAATGTCAAGGCGGGGAGGGCTATCCCTTCACTTTATACAGCGAGTGGAATAAGCCTACCCCCCTATAAACTTGACAATCATTAGGATTTTTCGTAGAATCCAGTGGCTTTTGGCTTTTGTCTAAGCCTTTTGTTTTTATAAAAAAAAGTTTTATAGCTAAGCGTTTACGTGTAAACAATCAGATTTCTAGCCCAACTGTCCGATTAATCGGTGCAGAAGGTGAACAGCTCGGGATAATGGCCCGGGATAAGGCCATGGAGCTTGCTAAAGATAAAGAACTTGATCTTGCAGAAGTATCTGCAGGTTCTAAACCTCCCGTCTGTAAGATTATGGACTATGGGAAATATCAGTATCACCAGAAAAAGGTAGAAACAAAACATCGTAAGATGCAAAAAAAATCAGCCGTAAAAGGTGTGCGAATGGGCTTTAAGACTGGAATACACGACATGCAAACAAAGGCTAAGCAAGCGGAAAAATTCCTGACAAATGGGAATACTGTAAAAGTTTCATTGATCTTTCGAGGAAGAGAAGCTATATATAAGTCCCTTGCACGAGAAAAGATGATGAAATTCTATGAGGAATTGCAAGAAATATGCATTCTTGAGACCGCACCTAAGAGCCAGGGGAACACACTAATTATGATGTTAACACCTATAAAATCATGAAGCAGAAAACTCACAGCGGAACAAAAAAACGTGTAAAAATAAGAAATAGCGGAACAGCTTCCGTTCAAAAATCATGTAAACGTCATTTGCTTTCAAATAAATCAAAAAGACAGAAAAAAGCTTTTTCTGCCGGATACGACGTGAATGTTACCAGACTGCAGTCTATTAGAAGACTTCTTCCGGGAAAACTAAAATAATCAATTCTAATCTAACAATAATATGACCAGAGTAAAAAGAGGCGTCACCGCCCACCGTAGGCACCGAAAGGTAGTAAAGGCAGCCAAAGGTTACAGAGGCCTTAGAAGCAAAAACTTCAGAGCAGCAAAAAATGCCGTAATGAAAGCAGGCCTTAATAGCTACACGCATAGAAGACTGAAGAAGAGAACTTTTAGAGCTCTTTGGATTGCTAGAATCAATGCTGCATGTAGACCTTTGGGAATTACTTATAGCCGTTTGATCGCAGGGATGACTATCAAAAACATCCGTGTTAATCGAAAAATGCTTGCAGAAATGGCAGCTAATGAGCCAGCAGCGTTTAAAGCGGTTGTAGAGGCTGCAAAATAATTAGAAGGTATCGAATGGATCGATGAGTTCTGATGGATCTTGCCAGCTTATTTCAACGTTCTCGACCTTTGAACTGGGAGGCCCTTCCTTTGCCCAGTCTATGAATTTTAATATATCTGCCTCACCTCCTTGAAGCAGAACTTCTACACTAGCGTCTGGAAGATTTTTTGCGTATCCCTTTAGGTTCAAACCAACGGCGGTATCCTGGGCGTTGCTCCTAAAGAACACGCCCTGAACTTGTCCCGTTATTTTTAGTAAAGCCTGTTTCATTAGAAGGTCGCTATGCTTACTTTTATCATTGATAGCTCCTCTGTCGTAGTTGCAATTTTGTCCACTACATCTAATCCTTCATATACGAATCCGAATATTGCGTGTTTTCCGTCTAGCCAATCTGTTCCATCCTTAGCTTGAACGATGAAAAACTGACTCCCTCCTGTGTTTGGTCCTGAGTTTGCCATAGAAACCGCACCTTTAAGGTGTTCTAGCCCTTCTCCAAACTCATCTACTAGGGAAGTTCCCGCCCCTTTGTAGCTGTATCCTCCTGTCCCGTTTTGATTTTCAAAGTCTCCTGTCTGGATCATGAAATCGTTTATAATTCTGTGGAAAGGTACATCGTTGTATTTTCCGGCATTTGCGTGCTCGATAAAATTCTTCGCTGTTTCCGGTGCCTCTTCAGTGTAGAGGAACATTTTTATTTCTCCCTCTTCGGTTTTGATTGTTGCGATAGTATCGCCTTCTTTTGGCTCAGTTCGCATTTCTGATTTTGTCATATCACTTGAGGTTATTGAATTATCATCTGTAGTTACGTCTTCGACCACTTCTACGTCGTCAGTGTCCGGAATGATTGCTTCGCTTGTGTCCTCCAGACATCCTGAAAGTAGTACTAGGGTAAACATTAGTGTTGCGATAGATATAAGTTTCTTCATTTGAAAAAATTATTGATTAAATGTGGACGCATTTTAACATAGAATGGCTTGTGGTAAAATGTCGCTACAATTTATCTGTTTAATTTATGAAAAATTTGTTTAGAAAACTAGTTTTGGTGACGCTGAAGACAATGGCGAAGTATAGGCTGAAGCGATTTCATGGAAAAATCATTGCAGTTACCGGTTCTGTGGGGAAAACCAGTACCAAGGATGCCATTTTTTGTGTTTTGAATTCTCAGTTTAAGGTAAGGAGAAGCAAAAAGAGTATGAATAGTGAATTTGGCCTGGCTTTGACAATTTTGGATATAGATAGTGGGTTTTCTTCGGCTGGGAAGTGGGCATTGATGCTGACCAAAGCGTTCGTTCACTGTCTTAGCAGGGATCATAGTGATATTCTTTTATTGGAGCTTGGTGTTGATAAGCCGGGGGATATGGACTACTTGACCTCTATAGTGCAGCCGGATGTCGCTGTTTTTACCAATGTTTTTCCTGTTCACTTGGCTGATGGTCAATTTTCAGACTTAAAAGATATTTTTGATGAAAAAGCTAAGCTCGTTTCCGCTCTAAAGAAAGGGGGGACTGCTGTTTTGAATACTGATAATGCATATATTGCAGACTTGGCTAAGACGCGAGGAAAAAAGGGAACTGTGACTTTTGGTAAAGGGGAAGAAGCTATGTATAAGCTGGGGAAAATTCAATCTTCTCTGGATGGAATACAATTTATTTTGGAGAATGAACGAAAGCAATTTAGAGTTCACGCAGACGTTATTGGGGAATATCAGGCTTATGTGATTTTGCCGGCTATCATTTGTGGTGTTTTGATAGGAATGAGCATTGAGAAGGCAATTGCCGCTTGCTCAAGGTACGCTTTGCCTCCCGGAAGAATGACTATTATTCCTGCAAAAGAAGGGGCTACAATTTTGGATAGTTCATATAACTCATCACCTGAAGCTGTGAAAAGTGCACTTTCTATACTGAAGGAAGTGGGGGAGGGTAAGAGAAAAATTGCAGTTTTGGGTAGTATGAATGAGCTTGGAGATGAAAGTAAGAAGCTGCACGAGACTGTGGGGAAAAATGTGCCTGAATTTACAGATATGCTCATTAGCGTAGGGGATGAAGCAAAAAACCTTGCCAAAGCTGCAGAGCTTGCGGGTATGAAAAACGTTCATCACTTTGATGATGCAAAGAAGGCTGGGGATTACTTTTCAAAAAAGATAGAAAAAAACGATATAATTTTGGTAAAAGGTTCGCAAAACAAAGTGCGTCTTGAAAGATTTATAAAGATGATTATGGCAAACCCGGGAGACGCTGAGAAATTGCTGGTAAGGCAGGAGAAAGTTTGGCAGAATAAGCTCTAATAAAATTTTATGAAATATAATTGGTCCATAATTGGGCATGAAAAACAGCTGGAGCAAATAGAAAGCGATATTGAATCAGGCAATCTGGCTCATACCTACCTTTTGTCCGGAAGCAATAGTGTTGGAAAATATACTGTGGCTAAAAAAATTGCCGGAATTTTGCAGTGCAAGGATAATTTTTGTCACAAATGTAACACCTGTTATCAAGTGCAAAAAGGCAGCCATATAGACACAATTGAACTAAGAGGGAACAAGGAGTCTATAAAGATTATGGATATAAGAAAGCTGATCGAGAGGTTGAATATGACCAGACAGTCGGAATATAAGGTTTTGCTGATTCAAAGTATTGAAAGAATGACAAAGGAGGCAGCTAATAGTTTTCTGAAACTTTTGGAGGAACCTCCTGAAAGAACCGTTATTATACTCACTACTAACAGGGTTGGAGATATTCTTCCTACAATTATTTCGAGGGTGCGTACAATAAAATTTGGGATTGTTTCTTATGGATATTTGAATAAAAAGTTACATGAGCTTTATCCTGACCGTGATGAAAAAGTTATAAACGAGATCTGTCTTTTTTCTCTGGGAAAAACCGGAAAGGCTGTTCACCTTATGGAAAACCCTGATTCCCTTGCGAACTATATGAAGGTTTATCGTGATGTTCAGAGCTTTCTGGATCATAGAAATGTGGCGGACCGATTTTCTTATGTGGAAAATTTGATAGCTGAAGAAAAACAAATAGAAGTATTTTTCGATATTTTGACTCATGTTTTGAGAACGAAAATGCTATCCGAAAGTTCTCCGGAAAAGAGGAAGAAGGAGATAAATAGCCTTTTAAAAATTGGAGAGGCTGGTATGCTCTTAAAGAAAAATGTGAATCAGCGTTTGGTTTTAGAAAATTTAATGCTTTCTTTGTAAGATATATGGTACAAAAGGTAATCAATATAGAATGTGAATATTCATCAAAGGTCTTGGACATTCCTTTTAATGAAAAAACCGTTGTTGAATTCGGAGATAGGGTAATATTCAAAGATGCTGAGGATCGTGAAGAATACGGTGTTATCAAAGGAGTTGGTACCGAAACCAGAGACAAGGATAAAATCTTGTTCTCCTCAAAAATTTTGCGAAAAGCTACCGCCAACGACATTCAAAGAGTGGATAGCTTTGTGGAGCATGGTAAAAACGCCCTAGCTATTTGTAAGAAGCTTGTTTTGAAATACAAACTGGATATGCAGGTTTTTAGTTCTGCTTATTCTTTTGACGGAAATCGTGTTCTCTTTATGTTTACGTCCGATGACAGAGTTGATTTTCGAGATCTTGTGAAAGACTTGGCCAAAGCTCTTCAAAAACAAATTTATTTGCGTCAAATTGGACCGAGAGATAAGGCGAAACTTGTAACAGGTTATGGAAAATGTGGACGCTCTCTTTGCTGTAGCACTTTCCTTGGAAAATTGGAGAGTATAAATATGGAAATGGTGAGAGTTCAGTCACTTGAAAGTAAGGGAAGTTCAAAATTGTCCGGAGCCTGCGGAAAACTTCTTTGTTGTCTCAAGTATGAAGTAGAAGCTTATAAGGAGCTGAAAAAACTTTTGCCTGAGGTTTCAACTTTTGTTCGTTTGAAACGAGGTACTGGCGCACCTGGCAGGGAAGGTAAAGTTATCGCTCTAGACATTTTGAATAAAAAAATAAAAATCTATTTCCCAAAAGAAGAAGAGATCGGCATTGTTTCTGCTGATGATATTGAAAAAGTGATGAAACGTTCTGAAGCTAATAAAAAATAATTCTATGTGGACATATTTTGCGATTTTTTTATCTATCGGGGCTTTAGTTACCGTTTTCTCAAGAAGGCTATATCTTGTGCTTAGGAAAAAGAAAAGTCCTGAGGCTGAGGTTAAAACGGAAACAGTTAAAGAACAAAAGGAGGAAAAAACCAAGATTTCAATTGATGATAAGCAAAGCCTGGAAGCTCTGTTCAAAAGAGCAGAAGCTATGATAAATACCGGAAATGAAGAAGAAGCTATAAAATGTTTTGTTCAGGTTTTAGCGATAGATGATGCCCATAAAAAGACAAAGAACAAGCTTGCGATGCTTTACATGCACAAGAAAAAATTTGGTTCGGCGGCTGCATTGTTTAGACAATTGGCTGAAGCGGAGGAAGACTCTGTGCATTACAGCCACTTAGGTTTGGCTCTTTTCAATCAAAAGGATTTCGAGGAAGCTAAAAAGGCATATCAAAAAGCTGTAGAAATAGACCCTTCTCGTCCTCAGCGTTTTGTTAGCCTATGTCAGGTTTACAGAGCCATCAACGAGCCAACGCATGCTGTTATTGCACTAAATAAAGCTCTTAAGATAGACGAGGACAATGTTGACTATTTGTTTTTACTGGCAGATCTTCAACTTCTTCTGGAGGATCCGCGAAAATCCATTTCTACACTGAAAAAACTTCTAAAACTAGATCCTGATAATACAGAAGCATTGTCTCTGTTAAGGGAGGCAAAGGAAGAACTTAAATAAATTTAAATACCCTGTTCACTGACTGGATCTTTTCCCACAAGGATTCTTGCAGGGATTGCTCTGTAGGCCGTGTTTAGAGGTTCCGTTCTGGTTTCCCCGTCTTCGGTTGTAATGTGCCTGTACCAGTCAGCACTGAAGCCTGTGTGCGGTATTTCCACCTGCTTTTTTACTCCTGGTGCCAGAGTGTCTGAATCTACATATACTGTTGGGCCTGGATTGTGGTAATTAGACAGAAATGGTCCTTCAAGTTCTATTGTTTCACCTGTTGGCGTTCCGTAGAAGACAATGTAAAGCTCATAGTCGTTTTGTGTATACGTTTGTATAAGGAGATGTGTCTCTGAGTCGTTCTCAAATTTTAGATCTGGTCCTCCAAGATAAATCGTTGCATCAAGTCCGTGCCCTAACACTTGTGAATAATATGAAACAGCATATGAATGTGGATGCCTCTCAACTATTGGTAAACCACTATAAAGAAGTGTTCTATACATTGTTGTGGACACTTGACATATTCCTCCTCCGTACTCAGGTTTTGTTCCGTCCGCCTTTATTACCAACTCTTTTCGATACCCGTTTACGCCATCTACCGGACCTAAATTTGTGTTAAATGAGAAAACTTCTCCCGGAGCAATAAGCTTTCCGTTGAATTGTGATGATCCTACTTTTATGTTGTGCAATCTGTTTGCTGTAGATCCATAGAAGGATGTGTGTCCAACCGATACCCGGTCTGTTACTCCAAGCGCCTGCAGATCTTCTGAAATTGTTATTTCAGGTCGTATTTTTTTAACGGGAATAATTACCTCCTTAACTTTATTGGCTACCGCAATTTCCATAGCCTCTTTTAGCAGTTCTCTCTGAACCTTTTTTCCATCACTTCCTTTTCCTTCCATAATTACCTCTTCATTTTCGTCCATGTATATATTCACCGGCTCCGCTGCCATATCCAGCCAGCCTGAAATATCTTCATCTATATATGCGTTCAAACTTTCTTGTTTAATCTCTATTGCCAAGGATGCTGTTTCTCCCTCTCCTTGCGGAACAAAGGTCACCCATTCCAGGTGATCTGCGAGTTTTACATACCAGTCGTCACTATATATAGGATCAACTAACGTAACTTGGTGTTGCAAAGATGCCAAAATAGAATCTTTTTGTGCTTCCAGTGTTTCCTTTTTTATAGCTGGCTGACTTTCGCTCAATGCCAGTTCTATTTTTTTATTTTTTAGGTTTGCTATATTTTTTCTAAAATCTTCCACCAGATTTTCTGTATCTAGTGTTTCTCCCGCTAACTCTTCTTTTATATTTAACACCCCTCCTTCAAAATAAAAATTTGCATCTATCGGCTCCAGTCCTTTTATAGAAAACTGATTCTCCAATTTCTGCATCAAAACCTCCTCGTCTACCTTTACGAGTAGCTCTATGTTTTTTGTGTTTTTTTGTGGATCCAGTATTTCAAAAATCGATTTATTTGCGCTACTCATGCCTTTCATCATTTCTACCGTGTCTTCCACCAAAATCTCTACCCCCAGTTCTGACATCGGAAGCTCTACTGAATTTTCATCCAGTCTTATCTCTATAGTTGAGAGCATATATTCTTCTTTGGCGTTGTTTAATGTACCAATCGCCTCGTCCGGTGTCTTTTTTGAAAAATCTATATTTGCAATATGCGTTCCTGGCATGAACTTTCCGTCCATGGATTTTTTTATCATATATAGGCCAACTATTGCCGCCCCTGCCAATGAAAAAAGTACTAGCCATATAACTATTGCTTTCTTTATACCTTTTTTTACTTCTTTCTTTTCTTCAACATTACTATCTTCCATCCTCCATTTCGTTAGGAATTTTCTTTAAAGGTTTTTTCTTTTTGTTGAATATTTTTATTAGTTTTTTTAATAGAATTCCTGAATTTTTCTTTGCACTTTTTGCTGCATCCACTATTTCTTTTCTTGTCTCTTTTCCCTTTTTAGGAGCTATTGTTGCCCCCATTACAGATCCTATAGCACCACCTATAACTGCACCCATTATCACTTTTTCTATCATCTTTATCTTCTTTTTTTTCTTCTTATCTTTTCCCATTTTTTTATTATTACCTTGATACTTCCGTATACTGAGTCCGTCTTATAACTTTCACCTTTATTGTTCCCGGGTAGCTTATATTTTCTTCTATTTTTTCTGCAATATCCTCTGCCAGTCCTTCCATATTCTTATCCTCTACCTTTTCCGGATCTACCATAATTCGAAGTTCGCGGCCCGCGGAAATTGCGTAAGTGCTCTTTACCCCTTCGAATGAGTTCGCTGCCTCCTCCAGTGCCTGCAACCTTTCCACATATCTATCTATAGACTCTTGTCTTGCTCCCGGCCTACTTGCCGAGATTGCATCAGCTGCCTTTACTATAAGTGCTTCCGGTGTCTCCTGTGGAATTGCGTCATGGTGTGTCCATGCAGCATGCACCTCTTCTGCAGTAAATCCATATTTCTCCATAAGTTCTTTTGAAAGGAAATCGTGTCCTCCCTCTATATTAGGGTCTTGATCTATCGCTTTTCCCAGGTCGTGTAAAAACCCTCCAACCTTACAAACCTCTACGTCCAATCCTATTTCACTTCCAAGCATTGTCGCCATCCATGCAACCTCCATTGAATGCTTCATTATGTTTTGTCCGTAACTTGTCCTGTATTTTAGCCTACCTATTATTCTTGTAAGCTCTTTATTTTTTCCATCTATCCCCATTTTGTCTACAGCCTTCTTACCTATTGCATACAACTCTTCATCCGTTTCTCTTTCTGCATCTTTTACCGCTCTCGCTATAACCCTTTCGTTTATTTCTCCTCTTGTTCTTACTAGTTTTTCAACAGCCTTCTGCCCTATTCTTCTTTTTACAAGATTATATGCAGATATACTTATAGTATTTGGAAGATCATTAAAGACTATGTCTACCTCTAATAGTTTCTCTATTTCTCTTATGTTTCTTCCTCCTTTTCCTACTATTTTTCCTTTTACATGATCTTTTGGAACCTTAACCAACACTGCCCTTGTTTCCACCGACGAAGATGAACACATCCTTTGTAGAGAGCTTATTAGGATTCTGTTTGCTGTTTTTGTTGCATTTTCTTTAAGATTTTCTTCAATGTTCGTAAGTTTTTCCACTTTGTCTTCGTTTAGCTCTTTTTCGTATTTTTCCAATATTTGAGTTTTCAACATTTCTGTGGATTTCTCTGTTTTTTTTGACAGCTTTTCCAGAATTTCTTTCTCAATTCTTTTTGCTGTCTCCCTTGTTTCATTTATGCCTTTTTCTACGTAAACTATGTCACTTTTCTTTCCTTTCATTCTTTTTTCTCTCTTCTCTATATTGTTTTCCCTTTCTCTAAGGTTTTCTTGTTTCTTTTTTGTTCTTTCTTCTCTCGTTTCCAACTCGGTTTTCAAGTGTTCCCTCCTTTTGCTTACCCGTTTTTTTGTCTCTTCAATTAAGACTGTCCCCTCTTTTTTACTTTTCTCTATATATTCTTCCCCCTTTTTTTGCTTCTTCTCAACATTAATAAGGTCTTTTCCTCTCAGAAAAGATAGTGCTATTCCCACTCCTGCCCCCACTCCTATAACTAGGACCACAGTATTTAAAATCAAGCTGTTCATATATATATAAATCTATTCGTTTTTTGCTTACGCATTCTACTAGATAAGCTTCTTGCTAACAAGGTTTTGAACAGTTTTTAAACAATTTATAAACATTCTTGTTTTTTTATTGTTTCTTAATGTTAAAAAAGTCTGTTCTTTTGGCTTGTAACCAAGGTTGTCATTTTATATGTATTTTTTAAAATTGTAAACTACTACTACTACTATTCTTTTAATTTATATATATAACAAAAACACAGTTTTTAGATGATTAAGTTAAAATTCAAAATGGTCTTGTTTTAGGAAATAAAATTCTTATAATGTGTCTGGGCAAACATGTATTAGTATTTTATGTATATTTTATGAAGCTTTTTTGTGCTCAGAGAGAATTAGATAATGCTTTAAACATTGTGAATAAGGCAATTAATCCAAACAATACACTTCCTGTTTTGAATAATATTTTATTGAGAGCGGAAGGAAAAAAGCTGTATTTCTCAGCTACTAATTTGGAAATAGCCATAAGTTGTTCAATCGATGCGGATGTTCGAGCAGAGGGGGCGATTACTATTCCGGCTAAGTTGATAACTAGCTATATTGCTTTATTGACTGATGAAAAAGTTGAATTGATTGCTGGTGAAGGAGTTAGTTTATCGATTAATTCATCAAGTTCTCATACGAAAATTAAATGTATAAGTGCTGATGAATTTCCACTTATTCCAAAAGTTGAGAAGGGACAAGAGTTTTCAATCAGTATTGATGATTTTTACAGTGCTATTTCAGAAACTGTTTTTGCAGCTTCTATGAACACTTCAAGACCTGTGTTGTCAGGGATTTTCTTTTCTACATCCGGTTCTGTTTTGAAAATGGTTTCTACAGACAGTTATCGTTTAGCAGAGAAAAAGGTAAATCTTGTGAAGAAAACTTCTGAAGATATTTCTTGTATTGTTCCTGCTAGAACGACTATGGAATTAGGAAAAATTATTACAAAATCAGATGATAAAGAGGTAAAAGTAAACATTTCAAAGAATCAAATTTTGTTCAAAGTTGGAGGAGTTGAACTAATTTCTCGACTAATTGAAGGGAAATTCCCTGATTACCAGAAAATTATCCCAAAAGAGAGTAAAACAAGTTTCGAAGTTTCTGTAGAAGATCTTTCTTTGGTTTTAAAGAGAGTTAGTCTATTTGCCAGAGAAAACAATAATAGTGTTCGACTAAACGTTACAAATGATGGAAAATTGGTAGTTTCTTCTGAAGAGACTAAGGTTGGTGAGGAAAAAGCAGATGTTGTGGTAAAAGTAACAGGAGAAAATAATAAAATTTCTCTAAACGCTCAGTATCTTCTGGATGTTTTGACCTATGTAAACGATAGTAAAGTTACTATAATTTTGAATGACACTGTTTCTCCAGCCGTTGTTAGGCCGGTTAAGGAGGATGACTATGTGTATATAATAATGCCTTTAAAAGTTTAAAAAACAGAACAAGATGAGAAATATTATCTCCTTTTTTGACGAAAAGGAGCTTAAAGAGGCTACGGAACTTTTTCGTACAATGAAGAGGGTTAGCTATTCTGGAGCTAACAACACTTCGGCTAAGGCGCTTTTATTAAGCGATATTTTGAGGGATGAAAAGAATGATATAAAAAATGTTCTGTGGGTTGTTGATAATGAAAAAGAAATAAACTCAGTGAAGAGGGCTATGAATATGTGGAGTGACAAGGCTGTTTTTTCTTATAGTAAAAAAAGAGATGAGGAGAGGGGAAACTATCCTACGTATGCGGATTTTGAGAGAAGTAAAAGGATTGATTTGGTTGAGTTTGTTATTCGTTTATACCTGAATAAGAATGCAGTTTTTGTAATAGATTTTGCATCACTTTTGCAGAACTTTCCTGATATGGAGAGGTTGAAAAATCGCAGGTTAAAGATAGAAATTGGTGACGATTTGGACTCTATAGGATTTATAGAAAATATAGTTTCTTCAGGATATGAGGTTGCAGATGAGGGGATTTTGAAGAAGGGAGAATATTATAGGATTGGGGATAGTATTTTTATATATCCTGTTAATAGTGATAATATTTATAGAATAGATGTTGGTTTTGATAAGGTGGAAGCTATCGATATTGTTGATGAAGAAAAATATTCCAAGCTAAAGAAGTCTTGTAAATCTATGGAGATATATTCTATAGATTATGATTATGAAACCAGTGATATTGTGAGTGTTTTAGGGAGTAACGGGGTTGTGTTGGATGACGAGGTTGATGTTGTGGATGAGCATTACGAGGTTTGGAATGACTTTCTCGATGAAGCTTCAAATACTTGTTACACGATATCTTTCAGTTCTTTTAATGACGATGATGGTCAGCACAAGCATTTACATTTTTTGTCTGTTTTGAAATATAGGAACGCTTATGATTTTGCGAACGATCTTAGGGATAAAATCAGTGCCGGGTGGAATATTCTTTTCTTTACAAAGATACCCAGTGAGTCCAAAGGTCTCTTGCTTGACCAGGCGATACCTTTTAAAGAAGGGCTTAGTACAGAGACTTTTGATGAGTCTTCAGTGTTTCTTATAGAGGTGGAAAAGGATGATGTTTTTCCACATTCTTTCCAGAACCCTAAACAAAAAATACTTCTTGTTACCGATACTGAGGTTTCTTTCATAAGAAATGAAGACAAAAAAAGAGGTTCTAGGAATATTTCGATCTTTAATGACTTTTTGTCTAGTCTAAAAGAAGGTGATTATGTTGTTCATGCAGATCATGGTATTGCAAAGTTTCATGGTTTGGATAAAAAAACTGTTGAAGAAGTTACAAAGGAATATTTAAAGCTTGGATATGCTGAAAACGATAAACTTTTTGTTCCTATTGATCAGGCAGATAAAGTGAATAAGTATATTGGTTCCACTGAGCTTATGCCAAAACTAACCCGTCTTGGTAGTGCTGAGTGGAACACAATGACTAGTCGTGTAAAGAAGGAAACGCAAAAAATAGCCAAGGAACTTTTGAAACTTTATGCAGAAAGAAGTGCTGCTATGGGTCACAAGTTTAATGTTGATGAAAAAATACAATTGGATTTTGAGGAAACTTTTCCGTATGAGGAAACTCCTGGTCAGATAAAGGCGATCAATGATGTTAAGGCGGACATGGAAAAGCCTGCGTCAATGGACAGGCTTATATGTGGGGATGTTGGTTTTGGAAAAACGGAAGTTGCTATGAGGGCGGCGTTTAAGTGTGTTCAAAGTGGTAAACAGGTTGCAGTTATTTCTCCTATTACAATTTTGGCCGATCAGCATTTTAAGACTTTTAGTAAAAGAATGAATCCGTTTAATGTGCGAGTTGAGATGTTGAGTAGATTTAGGACAGCTAAGGAACAGAAAGAGATAATTAAAAAGATGGCAAAAGGGGAGATTGACGTGATTATTGGGACTCATAGGCTTTTTCAGCCGGATGTTGGGTTTAAGGATCTTGGGCTTGTTGTTATTGATGAGGAACAAAGATTTGGTGTTAAGCAGAAAGAAAAATTTAAAGAACTTAGGAAGGATGTTGATATGCTGACACTTACTGCGACCCCGATACCGAGGACTTTAAATATTTGTTTGAATAAATTACGTGATATTACGACTATAACCACCCCTCCTTTTGGAAGGCTTCCTATTATTACTGAAGTTAGAAAATATTCTTCCAGTTTGGTGAGGGAAGTGATTTTACGCGAAGTGGAGAGAGGTGGGCAGGTTTATTTTTTACACAACAGGGTGCAGACTATTGATAGTTTTGCACAAAAACTTGGTGAACTTATTCCTGAGGCAAAGTTTGTTGTTGCCCATGGAAAGCTTGGTAGTGGAGACTTGGAAGAGAGGATTATGGATTTTAAGGCGAAGAAATATGATGTTTTGGTGAGTTCAACAATTATTGAAAACGGGATTGATTTGGCGAATGCTAACACTTTGATTGTAAATAGTGCTGAGAAGTTTGGGTTGTCACAGCTTTATCAGTTGAGAGGACGAGTTGGTCGTGGAAAAGTCCAAGCTTATGCGTATTTCCTATATCATGGGCAGAGGCTCAAATTGGACGCTAAGAAGAGGCTTAGGGCGATCGTTGAGGCTTCCGATCTTGGAAGTGGATTCCAGATTGCGATGAAGGATCTTGAAATTAGGGGGGCCGGTGATATTTTGGGTGCGAACCAACATGGGGTTATCAACGTTGTTGGTGTTGCTCATTTTGTACGAATGTTGAATAGAGCTGTTGAGGACTTGAAGGCAGGTAGAGTTATGGAAGGTGAGGAAGAGGTGAAGGATGTTTCTATAGAACTTCCGATTCCTTCATATATCCCTGATAGCTATATTGTTAGTTCTGATGACAAGATTAACACTTACCAGAGACTTTCTTCTGCCGATACGATGGTTTATTTGAAGGAAATTAAGGAGGATCTTCTTGCGGACTATGGAAAGTTGCCAAGGGAGGTGAATAATCTTTTCCGAATTATTGAATTGAAAATACTGTCAAAGGCGGCTTCTCTCATTAATGTGAGGGCTGAGACAATACCTATGAGCAAGGAGAAAGAAATAGTTTTACAAATGTCTGGTTCAGTGAAACCTGCGAACATTATTAGTCTTTTGGAGCATAATAATAAATGGAGAATTAGTGGTACAAAATTGAGGATAAACGTGAAGGAGTTGGGGAAGGAATGGTTTGTGGAGCTGAAAGCATCTATAAAGGAATTGGGGAAAAAGGCGAAGCATGGGAAGGTTGAGAAGAAGGAATAATAGGTGTGCTGGGTTGACTTTGTCTCTCGTGTGTGCTTTAATTAACTGCTCTTTGAAAACGTGGGGATGTATTGGCATTCGACAGGATGACTTAGAACCGAATGGCCGCAATCAGGGGATTGTACTGTCTCCCCTTATATCCGTCAGTGCAAATTAGATGCTAAAACATCAATGAATGATCTAGTAGCTAAGTTTCAACTAGGGCAAGGTGCTCCAGAGTTGATGCCAATGGCTGCCTAGTTCAATGGTTTGAATTAAGTTTCGAACTTCGTCTACTATTCTGATATCTGCTAAGAACTGTAGGCGCAATATAGCAGGTTAAGGAAAATGGGAATGTTTCGCCCGTGGCCTCGAAAATCATGAAAATAAGCATCTGGTACTTTTTGTTCTTCTTTGATTCCAGGTGTCGAAAATTTTAAGTTGAACTATGATTGTAGAAGTCATCGTTTCTCATCTCTGGACCCGGGTTCAATTCCCGGCATCTCCACCAAAAACAACGCATGCCCCTTTGGGGGATAAGTTGTTTTTTTGTGTTGCTGGATGAGATGCAGCCGGAGGGTTTGCTTGAGCATGCGCATGAGCGTAGTGAATCGGATGATCAAGTACGACGAAGTGCAACTCCCGGCATCTCCACCAAATACCTCTGAAACCTTTAAGAAAGGTTTCAGTACTTCCAAAATATCGGTTTTTGCTCGAACTACCTTCACGATGGCTCGTGTTTTTTCGTATGCGGGGCCCACGAGACCCGCATAAAAAACACTACGCCTTGCTCAGGCAAATTCTCGCAAAGTTATTGGTTAGGTTTAAAAATTGTGATAGTTTTTATTCAATTAAATTTAAAATTTTTCTGCATGAAATTCTTTTTATCTGTTTTATACAAATTGGGTGTAATGGTGGCTCTTTCATTAGTGCTTGCTATGTTTTTTGTTACAGCGTCTGTTTCTGCGGGGTTTAGCAATGTTGGCCATATTGATGATGGTGTACTTGCAGGTGAATATGCACTTGGTGTGTGGGGAGATGGTAACTATATATTTTTAGCTAATCAGATTGATGGGCTTCGAGCCTATACTTACAGCGTAACGGGTGAGTCCTTTTCCAATGTTGGACATATTGACAATGGCAACTCTGCACTTAATGTATGGGGGGATGGCAGTTATCTCTATTTAGCTAACAATACCGACGGACTTCGAGCCTATACTTACAGCGTAACGGGTGAGTCCTTTTCCAATGTTGGCTGGCTTGATGATGGTGGAGCTACAAGGGGAATATGGGGGGATGGGGAATATCTTTATACAGCTACTACGGGCACTGGTGATGCACTTCGAGCCTATACTTACAGCGTAACGGGTGAGTCCTTTTCCAATGTTGGCAGTATTGTTGCTGGTATTGCTGATGATGCTTACGAAGTGTGGGGGGATGGGGAATATCTTTATTTAGCTAATAATACCGATGGAATTCGAGCCTATACTTTTAGTGAAACAGGGCCAGGGTTTACCGAAATTGGTAGTATTGATGATACGGCGAGCATATATGGAGTATGGGGGGATGGGGAATATCTCTATGCAGCTACTTGGGGGGATGGGCTTCATGCTTATACTTATAGCGAAACAGGGCCAGGGTTTACCAATGTTGGTAATATTAAGGAAGGTGCAGGGAGTTCTAATCGTGTATGGGGGGATGGAAGTTATATTTATTTGACTAGTAATGTCGAGGGGCTTCGGGCTTATACTTATAGCGAAACAGGGTCAGGGTTTACCAACGTTGGTAGCATTGATGATGGGGGGAGCGCAAGGGGTGTGTGGGGTGACGGTACCAATGTTTATTTAGCGAATTTGGACGATGGACTTCGGGCATATACTTTTGAAATTATAATTCCCGAATTCCCCTTGTATATGCTGGTTTTGGTTCTTGTTGTTGGAATGGTCTTTATAGTTAGTTCTAAAAAACGGCTTGGCTATGTGAGTGCCTTGATTCGTGGGGTGTTTTCTTAGGTGGTGTCGAAAAATTGTGATAGGTTTTGATCAATTAAAAACTTTAAATTTTGTTTATGAAATCATTTTTATCTGTTTTGTATAGGTGGGGGTCAGTGTTGGTTCTTTCACTGGTGCTTGCTATGTTTTTTGTTACAGCGTCAGTTTCTGCGGAGTTAACTAATGTTGGACATATTGATGAGGGATATGCAATTGATGGCTGGATAGAAGGAGACTATATTTATGTAGCTAGTTTAATTGATGGGCTGCGAGCCTATACTTACAGCGTAACGGGTGAGTCCTTTTCCAATGTTGGACATATTGACAATGGTGACTCTGGACTTGATGTATGGGGTGATGGCAGTTATATCTATTTAGCTAATAATAGCGCTGGACTGCGAGCCTATACTTATAGCGTAACGGGTGAGTCCTTTTCCAATGTTGGACATATTTACGATGGTGGAACTGTAAGGTCAGTATGGGGGGATGGTGAATATCTTTATGTAGCCACTACGGCTATTGGTGATGCACTTGTAGCCTATACCTATAGTGTAACGGGTGAGTCTTTTACCAATGTTGGTAGTATTGTTGCTGGTGTTGAGGATCAGGCTTACGAAGCGTGGGGGGATGGGGAATATATTTATTTAGCTAATAATGCCGATGGGCTTCGGGCATATACTTTTAGCGAAACAGGACCAGGGTTTACCGAAGTTGGTAGTATTGATGATACGACGAGCATATATGGAGTATGGGGGGATGGGGAATATCTTTATGCAGCTACTTGGGGGGATGGGATTCATGCCTATACTTATAGCGAAACAGGGCCAGGGTTTACCAATGTTGGTAATATTAAGGAAGGTGCAGGGACTTCTAATCGTGTATGGGGGGATGGAAGTTATATTTATTTGGCTAGTAATAACGATGGGCTTCGGGCTTATACTTATAGCGAAACAGGGTCAGGGTTTACCAACGTTGGTAGCATTGATGATGGGGGGAGCGCAAGGGGTGTGTGGGGTGACGGTACTAA
>JAUUZY010000045.1 GCA_030592015.1 Candidatus Peregrinibacteria bacterium
GAGCTATTTCATGGGGAGCAGTACGTGCCTCAAACACAAGCCCAAACCTCACACTTCGATTCGAAGCAAAAACAGAGAAGGAGCTAATGGATATACAAAAAATCATGGTCGACGAACTAAAGAACTACCCGGAAGTTAGTCTCGATTGGTACAAAGGTGACTAGAAGTTTGTAATACTTATCGCACCCTCCTTAGAGAAGATGAATGATTTTAACGAAGGCGCTACATAGTATATGTAGATAGGGTTGTAATCCTCATCCGAATTTAGTCCCAATGCCAAATTCCCCGCATCCGGAGGTGGAACTAAATCACCACCAAGTACCACACTTAACAAAGGCTGAATTCCATCACAATCCTCACCATTCTCACCTATAACAGGAATTCCATTTATAATATTCATAATATCGTCATTTGTAAGAGCTCTCTTACACTGTTGATCCACAGGCTTACCATCAATAGTTTCTATAGTAAGTCTAAACAGTCTCAAATAGTTCAGGTCATACAACTGTGCCCTTTCTCTAGTCTCAACCGTAATGTCCGCTGACCTTATAACTTCACCTGTACCAAGTAATAGATAGTTTTTCACATCAGCATAATCACCCTGCCCTTGAGCAGGAGCATCCGCATCAGCACCACCAATTGTGTTTCTTGAAGAAACAAATCCCTCCCAAAGCAACTGATTACTCAAGATATCAATTCTTGCAGATCCACTCCAATCAGGCTCACCGGTATCTAAATCTATAACAGTTGAAACTCCATTATAAGGGAACACAGTTCCATCAGCCACAATTCCCAATTGAATATTTTTAACATCAGGATGGATATATACATTTCCACCTTCTCCCAAATCATCAGCAAAATTTCTCAAAACAATTAACGAAAGTTTTCCAGCATTTCCTTCACCATTGTACAAATCACCATCAATGAAGACATTTCCACCATTAATAATAATTATTTTTTCACCGGTCCATGTACTGGAATCCAAAACCAAATCAGTTCCCTCAGAATAGAAAACCGCTTCATCTCCTACGGTAAAATTCTCATATGAAGTCGCATTACAACCTGTAGCAGCAAGAGTATTCAAATTCAAATTACATGGAGTAGTAGTATCAGGAGTAATATTGTAAGCCCCAATATAACTCTCAAGATTTTCCTTAACGGTATCTCGAACTACATCAATATTGATACTACCGGCAGCTTGCACATCAGAAACCTCTGAACTAGGAGTAAAAGTACTCTGCGCATACACATTTCCATGCACCACCGCAGCAGGATTCGCAATCAATCCACCGGAAAGCCTTGGAATCTTATTTGAATAATAATAAACATCACGAGCACCATCAATCACTCTATACCAAACCAAACTATACATACCCGGCGCCTGTGCGATATTACAAGGAATATGCTCCGGTACATCAGGATTATAAGTAGCAATAGTAGCCAATCCTTGAATATCTCTACCGGACAAGATGTCTGAAATCAAACCGGTCACATTATCAGTCTGGCTTAACGCATCAATCTCAACCCCAAGGAGATCATGTAAGAATTTAAAGGCAAAAGTTGCAGTAGGAACAGCATCATTACAAGACTCAGTAGTCACGGCATCATCATAATCTTGATAAAACCTCACACTTCCAAACGGACTCATTACCTTACTAAGAATGCTTCCCCATGTAGAAGCCCCTACCTTAAAGTTCACAGGAATATTTCTATACGCCACAATCACATCATCCTTATCGTTAACATATAAAGTACTAACCTCCATCGCAGGCCTAAACTTAAGTGAAAGACTATTCCTACCATTAGGATAAGTAATTCCGGAAGCTACCATTGAATCACCACCAAGGTCCTGAAGATCAAAGGTTACCTCATTCAAAGTTAATTCATTAATCTCAAATTCCCCTAATCCATAATCAGTCAAAAAGACATCATTACGAAGCAATACGGGAGGAGTTAAACTCGTAGTATAAGACAAGTTCGCATTAGACGTAGGCGCATAAGAACTGATGTCCGTATCCACCTTATAATGCCCCGGTTCAACAGGGTCAACATCGACAAAATCTCCGGCAACAAGCGAAGAAACAGGTTTATAAATAACACCACCTTGATTTGATGACCATGCACCCGGATTTGTTCCCAATCCTACAGGAGCAACCTTCCCCGCCCGCTGATCTATCTTCACAGTATCAGTCCAATTAAAATTCAAAGAAGCATAAAAATCAGCCATATTATAATTTGCCTCATTCAACGGAGTAACTCCATCAGCCTCACGCAAATACATATGAACTTCATAGTTTTCAACACCATCCCCAAGCACCATTGCATTCGGATTTCCAACCCCAGGTTCTACACTAAAGGACATATCATTCGGATCAGGAGTAACCTCTATACAAACAAAAGGCTTTCCATCACACCAATCAACCCCAGGAGGAGTTTCCCCGGGAAGAGCCATATGCACACCATCAAAATTCAAATAAACACCAGCTTGTGTAAATGCATACCCAGTCAAGTTCCCAGAAACATCTCTGGTAACACCATAAGGAATAGTTCCATCTCCACAAGGAGCTCCAAAAGCATCCACAGTTCCATCACAATAAAAATTTATGTAACCAAACGCTTCATTCCAAGCATACCCCCTCAATTCTCTTGTCCCAGCATTATCAACCCCCACCTTTAAATAATAATCTTCATCCCCACAAGCAACCCCCTCGTTCATTCCAACCCCAGTTGCACCATCACAATAAAAAGAAAGAAAACCCAAGTTTGTATTCCATGCCCATCCCCTAACTATATATTCATCATCACCCAAAACAAATATATCATCTGTATCCTCCACACAAGCAGCATGATCCGGATCACCAGGAGCAAAACCAACCCCCGCACCAATAATAGACAAATCAACCGCTAACCCTTCGTCAAAACTAGTCAATCCTGCATTTGGATTAGCCGGAGCAGATACTCCTGAAACTATTCCATTACAAATAACCTCTCCCACAGCAAAAACAGGCAAAGCACTATACATTGAAACAAAAGCTGTCACCAATGCCGTAAGCACAATATACCTGAGAATCTTAACCATCTTTCTGTTTTTATTTATCACCATAGATTCTAACACAAAAAAATATAAAGCCCTACTTTTTGCTCTTCTTTGACGTTTTCTTCCCAAACATCTCCTTATCACATTCCATACACAAAATTTTCTCTTCCTTCCCCTCTACCTTGAGTCCTCCACATTTTTCACAAATGCCAACAGGTTTGTTCCATGTCGCGGTTTTACATTTTGGAAATTTATTACATCCCCAGAAGATCCTCCCACCCTTTCTTGTACGTCTTTCAACCAAGTCTCCAACCTCACATTTAGGACATTTAACACCTGATAAAACAACTATTGATTCTATATTCTTACAATCAGGATAATTTGAACAACCTAGGAACGGACCAAATCGCCCAACTTTCACTTCCATAGGATTGCTACATTTTTCACATTTTTTATCCTTAAACTTCTTCAGCAATTCTGGTGGTATAGCTGCTTCCTTCCCGCCTTCTTCCCCTTCAAGAGGTTTAGCATTTTTGCATTCAGGATAATCTGAACAAGAAAGAAATTTTCCAAATCGCCCAAGCTTTATCATCATTTTTTTACCACACTTGTCGCAAATTTCGTCAGACTCCTCATTCACAATATCCTCTTTCTTCAAAGTCTTATCCTTTTCCTCGATATTCTTATGAAAAGGTTCATAAAACTCCCTTACCATAGGAACCCATTCCACTTTCCCCTGCTCAACATGATCAAGCTTTTCTTCCATTCCCGCAGTAAATTTGTAATCCACAATATTTGCAAAATGTTCAACCAGCATATCGGTCACAACCATCGCCAAATCCGTAGGAATAAGAATCCTTGCTTCCTTTTCTATATACCCACGAGCAATAATCGTCCCAATAGTAGGCGCATAAGTACTCGGTCTACCAATCCCTTCACTCTCCAGCTTCTTCACAAGTGAAGCCTCTGTATATCGTGGAGGTGGTTTTGTAAAATGCTGAGTACTGGACATATTTTCCAGTTCAAGAGCCTCACCTTCCTTCAAAGCCGGCAAAAACTTTTCACCATCCTTATCTTTTTCACTCTCAACATCCTTCCCTTCCATGTATACCTCCATAAACCCTGGAAACCTAACAGTTTGCCCAGTCGCTCTAAACATATATTCCAAAGATTTTCCATCTTTTTCAGGCTCAATATCAACACTTACCTTGTCCAAAATTGCCTGCGCCATCTGGCATGCAATAGTTCTCTTCCAGATCAATTCATAAAGTCTATGCTGATCCTTGTCCAAGTACTGCTTCACTGCATCCGGCTTCAAGCTAAGGTCTACAGGACGAATAGCTTCATGCGCTTCCTGTGCACCTTTTTTCTTCTTGAACGTTCTTGGTTTCTCCAATGCATATTCTTTTCCATAGTCCTTTTCAATCAACTTTTTCGCCGCCTTTACCGCCAAATCAGACAAATTCACACTATCAGTTCTCATATAAGTAATAAGACCGGTTTCACCTGATCCAACATCTATTCCTTCATACAACTGCTGAGCAAGAACCATTGTCTTCTTCACAGAAAAACCAAGTTTTCTGGAAGCCTCTTGTTGAAGTGTAGAAGTAATAAAAGGAGCAGCCGGATTACGCTTTGCTTCCTTCTGTACAATTTTCGTAACCGTATAATCAGCATCTTTTATATCCTTCAGTACTTTTTTCGCACCCTTCTCATTTGTAACTTCAAATTTCTCTCCCTTATATTTCTGTAATTCAGCTTCAAAAAGTTTATCCTCCTTCTTCAAAGACTTATCATCTTTCAAGAAAGTTCCAATAAGTTTCCAATATTCATCAGGCTTAAAAGCCTCAATTTCTCTTTCCCTATCCACAACCAATCTCACAGCCACACTCTGAACACGCCCGGCAGAAAGCCCATAACGTATCTTCTTCCATAACAACGGTGAAAGCTCATATCCAACCAAACGATCCAGCACTCTTCTAGCCTGTTGTGCATTAACCCTATCTTGATCAATCTCACGAGGCTCCTTCAAAGCATCTTTTATAGCGCCTTCCGTAATTTCATGAAAAGCAATTCTCTTTACAGGCATTTTCTTCGGATTCACCTTTAAAGCTTCCAAAAGATGCCAACCAATAGCCTCTCCCTCTCGATCTTCATCGGTAGCGATCCATAGTACCTCAGCTTTCTTTAACTCATCCTTCAATGCCTTAATCGTCTTCTTCTTGTCGACCGACACCGAATAGGTCGGAGTGAAGTCATTCTCAATATCTATACCCATTTTTGATTTAGGCAAATCTCGGACATGTCCCATAGAGGCCAACACTTTGTAGTTCTTCCCAAGAAATCGGGAAATAGTTTTTGCCTTTGCAGGGGATTCCACAATAACTAAATTTTTAGACATATGCTTTTTTTAAGATAGGAAATTTTAATACGCACCCATTATTTCTATAATAGTTAACAAAATAGGTCAAAGAAAAAACTCAAAAAACACAGTAATAGACCGCAGCTACACCCCTACCCCGAAACATAGTCCACAAAACGTCAACCCAAAAGGCCTCAAGGACACCTTGTCTGCAGCAAGCCAAAAACCGCCCCTCCCAAAAACCCAAAATTACATTTTTCTGTCAACAAAGGGCTTTTAAAAGGCAATTAGCTTGATTTGGGGGCATAACAGCATATAATACCAACGGCTTTACGGGTTTTAGTTAGCC
>JAUUZY010000010.1 GCA_030592015.1 Candidatus Peregrinibacteria bacterium
CATTTTTTCTGATAACGTAAAGGATAAATCAGAACTTGCCGTTCTGCGGGTGGCTCTTTTATGCTAAACTTAAGTGATTTCAATAAAGAAAAATAAATATGACAGATTTCAATCATTTCAGTAAATTCACTAAGGAGGCAAAGCATGCCTTGGTTGTAGCTCAAGAAAAAGCGCGTGAGGTAAAGCTCAGCTATGTTGGTACGGAGCATATCTTAATAGGTATATTGTCTCAGGAGAATTCTCTTGGAGCATCTATTTTGCTTAATTTCGGAGTTTCTCTGGATAATGTATATTTGGTATTAAAGACTGTTGGTCGCACTAGTGCCCCTGCTTCTGCCGATGAACCTGGTGGGTTGAGCAGTTTTGCCAAGGAGGTTATAGAGGATGCTGTTAAGATTGCACATAATTATGGGCACTCTTTTGTTGGAACTGAACATTTACTTTATTCTTTAGTTGCTCAGGAAAATACTGCTGCAACTGTTATTTTGGAAAACATGAAGGTTTCCCCTGTAGACGTTAGGGCACAAATTGTTGAGATTTTTGAAAGAGCTAAGCAGATGCCAAAGCAAGCTGCAGAGGGGGGTGAGCCTGGTTCTCAAGTCCCAAAAAATTCACAAATGATGAACCCTATTGAGTTTTTCTTGACCGGTTTACAAGGTGTATTGACCGGACAGAATAAGGAAGGGCAAAAGGAGGGGTTTGCTAAGCAAAAAGCTAAGAAGGGTGAAAAGTCTACCAGTACACCTGCGTTGGACTATTTTACCTCTGATTTGGTTGAAGAAGCTCGAAAGGGTGAACTTGACCCTATTATAGGCAGAGATATGGAAATTGAGCGTATGATCAGTATTTTGTCTAGGAAGACAAAGAATAACCCTGTTTTGATTGGTGAGCCAGGTGTTGGAAAAACTGCTGTTGCTGAGGGGTTGGCTCAGGCCATTTCTACAGAGCAAGTTCCTGACAATATGTTAGACAAGAAAATACTTTCACTTTCAATGGCTTCTGTTGTTGCAGGTACAAAATATAGAGGAGAATTTGAGGAAAGAATTAAACAGATATTGGAAGAGGCTGCTTCACAGAACAATGTGATTTTATTTATTGATGAATTGCATACGGTTATTGGTGCTGGAAGTGCTGAAGGCAGTTTGGATGCTGCGAATATCCTTAAGCCTGCTCTTTCTCGTGGGAAGGTTCAGCTTATTGGTGCTACTACCACTAGCGAGTATCGAAAAAATATTGAAAAGGATGCAGCTTTGGAGCGAAGGTTTCAGCCTATTGTTGTAGAGGAAGCTAGCGAAGATGAGACTTTACAGATTTTAGAGGGAATACGTGAGGCTTTTGAAGATCATCATAATTTGCTTATAGAAGATGGCGCTTTGGCTGCGTCTGTTACGTTGTCTAAGCGTTATGTAAACGATCGTTTTCTACCGGACAAGGCTATTGACCTTATAGATGAGGCTGCTGCAAAAAAACGAATCAAGTCTAGAACAAGTAATGATAAGGTTCGAAAGTTGCAAAAAAAGCTTAATGGGATCGTGAAGAAAAAAGAAGACTCTGTGTCACGACAGGATTATGAGAACGCTGCTGAGCTTAGAAATCAGGAGTTGGAGCTTGTAAAAAAGATTGATAAACAAAAAATTATAAAAATACCACGTGCTCAAAGACAAAAACTAAATGCTGATGACATTGCTGATATAGTTTCTACTATGACAGGAGTTCCTGTTACTAGGCTTCTGAAGGATGACATCGTTCGACTAAAGTCCATGGAGAAGTCGCTTAAGAAGCGAATCATTGGACAGGATGAGGCGGTTACTGCTGTTTCTTCAGCTATTAGACGTTCACGTGCTGGTTTTGCGGATGAAAAACGACCTATTGGTTCATTTATCTTTATGGGGCCAACCGGTGTTGGAAAAACTGAATTGGTAAAAGCTTTGGCTGAAGAGGTATATGGCGATATAGACGCACTTATCAAAATTGATATGAGTGAGTTTATGGAAAGGCATAATACTTCTAGGCTTATAGGTGCTACTGCCGGTTATATTGGTTATGATGACGGAGGTCAGTTGACCGAAGCTGTAAGACGAAAGCCTTATAGTGTCATTTTGTTTGATGAGATCGAAAAAGCTCATCCCGATGTATTTAATTTACTTCTTCAGATTTTGGAGGATGGTGAATTGTCCGATTCAAAGGGAAGAAAGGTTGATTTCAAAAATACTATTATTATTCTCACATCAAATATTGGTGCAAAGCGTTTAACTGAAAAGGCTGCAACTATTGGTTTTGGTACCAGTGGAGATAAGCTTGAGAAAGCGGAACATGATTTTGATGAGGTAAAGGGGGAAATACTGAATGATCTTAAGGATCATTTTAGACCTGAATTCCTGAACAGAATCGACAAAACAATAGTATTTCAAGCTCTTACAAGTGCGAACATTAAAGAAATTGTAAAATTGCATTTGAATATTCTTCAAAAGAGGCTTGGTTCTAAAGATATCAAACTAGTTCCAACTCAAGGTGCTATAGAGTCTTTGGCGAAGGCCGGTTACGATCCTAAATATGGAGCGCGACCTGTAAGACGAGCACTTCAGGAGCTCATTGAGGATCCATTGACTCACAAATTCTTGGATGGCGAGTTCAAGGAGGGTGATACTGTTAAAATTGTGAAAAAAGGCAAAGGTATAGATTTAGTTAAAGCCTAAAAGCTGTAAGTTCTAGCTTGACTCTATAAATGTATATGCATATAATCATGCTGCTCTCTTTTTAAATAGCGTTTCGCTAGCAAGATAGTTATTGGAATCTAGAGCTTATAAAACTAAAAAATCTTGCTGGAACTAGAATTATGCAAACTACATATGTTGCGAGCTCTGTCATGGACGAGCTCATGAAAGACGCCTGCGAAATTGTTCTCCCGGTGCCTGGTACCTTGATTGATGGAACAGTCGTGAGCGTCTCTAAAAATAAGGTATTGGTTGATTTGATCGGTGTTGCTACGGGTATTATTGCGGGTCAGGAGGCGCATGATAGTGCGGGGACTCTTAAATCTTTGGGCGAGGGAGATACTGTATCTGCCTACGTTTTAGAAGAGGAAAATGATGATGGTCTTGTGGTTCTTTCTTTGAGAAAGGCAAGTCAGAAGAAAACTTGGAACAGTTTTGTTGAGTCTTATGAGGATAGTAAAGTTATTTCTGTGACTCCTAATGAAGCTAACAAAGGTGGACTTCTGCTTAATGTTGATGGAATTAAAGGGTTTATTCCTGTTTCTCAACTTGCCCCTATGCACTATCCACGTGTAAATGGTGCTAATAGTAGTGAAATTCTTATTAGACTGCAGAAATTGATCGGTCTTGATCTGAATGTAAAAATTATCAATTTGGATAGAGAAGGTGGAAAATTGATTCTTTCTGAAAAGGCAGCTGAATCTGAGAAGAGGCATGAATCACTTGCTAAGCTTGAGGTTGGTCAGAAGATTAAGGGAAGTATCAGTGGTATTGTGAACTTTGGTATATTTATTACGTTCAACGGTCTGGAAGGGCTAGTGCATATCTCTGAGATTGCTTGGGGTCATGTAAAGGATCCGAATGACTTTGGAAAACTTGGTGATGATATTGAAGTACTTGTGATTGGAAAGGACAAGGACAAGATTAGTCTTTCTATGAAGAGACTAATTCCTGATCCATGGATTGAAGCTGCTAAGAGATATAAAGTTGGAACTGTTATTGAAAGTGAAATCAATAGAGTTACTGCCTTTGGAGCTTTTGTAAAATTGGACGAGGATATCAATGGTCTTATTCATGTTAGTGAAATTGCTGATGAGGAAGTTACTGATCCAAATGAATATGTTAAGGTTGGTGACAAGGTAAAAGCTAAGATTATAGCCATTGACCCTGATGAGCATCGTGTTGGTCTTTCTATCAAAGCTGTGACTGTTAGTGCAGATGATGATGAGGAGAAACCTAAGAAAAAAGCTAAAAAGGATGAAGTGGAGGAGGTTGTAGAGGAAGATGCGAAGGAGGAAGAGGAAGTGACTGAAACTGAAGAGTAGATTTCAAGAAGATTAGCTAAAAGGAACTCTATTTATATGGAGTTCTTTTTAGGGTAGTATTCTCCCACTATGAAATTGAATCTTGAGCAAAATAAGGCTGTAACCCATGTTGATGGACCGTTATTGATTATTGCTGGTGCTGGTACCGGAAAGACTAGGGTCATCAGTTCTCGGATTTCAAATTTGATTAAAGTTGAAAAAATCAGTCCTTCCAGCGTTTTGGCTCTTACTTTTACCGAAAAGGCTGCGAACGAGATGGTTGAAAGGGTTGATGATGAAATGCCCCTTGGATATGAGGAACTTTGTATTAAAACTTTTCATGCTTTTTCGGACATGCTTTTGAGGGAGGCTGGTGTGGAAATAGGTCTTGATGCTTCTTTCAAGATTATAACTCAGGTGGATCAGTGGTTTTTCTTCAAAAAACATCTTTTTGATTTTGAATTGGATTTTTATCGTCCCTTGGGAAATCCCAATCGTTTCATATACAGTATTCTGACTCATTTTAGTCGTTTGAAGGATGAATTGATCACTCCTGAGGCTTTCCTTGCTCATGCTGAGTCTTTGGATGGGGAGGAGAGGGATAAGACTGTTGAAATTGCAAAAACTTACAAGAAATATCAGGATTTGATGATAGAGAATAATCTTTTGGATTTTGGTGACCTTACATATTATGCGTTGGAGTTGCTGAATAAGCGCAAATCGGTTTTGGAGGAATACCAGAATCGTTTCAAGTACATTATGGTCGATGAGTTCCAGGATACGAATTATGCTCAGTTTCAACTTGTTTTGAAGTTGGCTTCTGCACACAAAAATATTGTGGTTGTTGGTGATGATGATCAGAGTATTTATAAGTGGCGTGGTGCGAGCCTTTCCAATATTTTGCAATTCGAGGAAAAATTTCCCGCTTGTAAAAAGGTTGTATTGAAGGAAAATTATAGAAGTTCACAAAATATTCTGGATAGTGCATATGAACTGATTACAAATAACAATCCTGATCGTTTGGAGGTCAAGGATGGTATTGATAAACGTTTGAATTCAAATATTGCTGACGATGGTCAGGTCGAGGTTCATTCTTTTCCAAATTTTATGCAGGAATCTTCTTTTGTTGCTCATAAAATAAAAGCTCTTAATGAAAATGGTGTTCCTTTCTCGGAAATGGCCGTTTTGTTGCGTGCGAATAAGTTGGCTCACCCATTTATTGACGAATTTAAGTACTTGGGCATCCCCTATCAAGTTCGAAATCCAAAGGGCTTACTCGCACTTGAGGAAATAAAAGATCTTGTTGCTTTACTCAAGACTCTTGCCAATCCTTATGATGACATTGCTTTGCTTCGTGTGTTGAAAATGGATGTTTTTGCAATTCCTATGGAGAGGATTTTGAAAGTTTTGAATAAAGCGAAGAAGGATTCACTTTTTAATTCAATTACTGCGACGGAAGATGAAAACATGACTATACCGGGAACAGAGGACCCTTTTCAGATGGTTGCCGCCTTGTTGCGTAGTCTTATCGAATTCTCCAAGAAAAGGCCTGTGGGTTTGATTACTGCTGAGTTTTTGCGCGAATCCGGGTATCTGAAATACCTTCTGGATAATGACAAATTTGAGGAAGTTGATAATATAAATCAGTTTGCTAAGCATGTTGCTTCTTTTGAGAAGGACAATGTTGATCTCTCTGTTCGTGATTTTGTTGCTTATCTGAATTTGCTTGAGGAAGCCAGTATGCCTTTGGCTATGTCTTCGTCTACAAATAAAGATGCTGTTCAGGTTTTGACCGCTCATGGAAGTAAGGGCTTGGAGTTTGATCATGTTTTTATTGTAAATGCCGTAAAAAATCGTTTTCCTACCACAAATAGGCGCGATACTTTCAATATTCCGGAATCTTTGACTAAGGAAATCTATCCTGAGGGTGATTTTCATATTCAGGAGGAGCGAAGACTGTTTTATGTGTCTATGACACGTGCGAGAAAGCATTTGTACATTAGTTACAGTATGCAATATGAGGGAAACAAGGCATGGAAGCCTTCTCCTTTTATTACTGAAATTGTTGATAAGCCTGCTGTTTTGCTGACCGAACATGAAGAATCCGAGGACGCCTTGAAGAAGTTGCAAGAATTTAAAGAGCCAAATAAAGCTATTTTTGAATTGCCGAAATTCAATAAGGCCAGGCTCAGCTATAGTCAATTTGATGCTTTTTCCACTTGCCCACTAAAATACAATTATCGTTATTTGCTTAACGTCCCTTCTCCCCCATCGCATGCAGCAAATTTTGGATCTAGTGTGCATAATACGCTGAATGATTTTTATTCTCTTCTGAAAAAGGGTAAGAAGCCGGATTTTGAGAAAATGACTGAGCTTTACGAGAAAAACTGGATTCCTTATGGTTATGATAGTTGGACACACGAGAATACAAAGAAAAAACGTGGACTCGAGATTATGAAAAACTTTTATGAGTATAATGCTGACCCTTGGGTTATTCCCGCTTATCTTGAGCGACCATTCAATATTAAAGTTGGAGATTATTGGATTAGTGGGAGAATTGATCGAATCGACAAACTTTCAGATGGGACCTATGAAGTTATTGATTATAAAACCGGTAAAACCCGAACTGTGAATGACTTGAAGAAGGATTTGCAGCTTTCTATCTATGCCCTTGCCTGTAAGAATGTTTTCAATATACCTGTCTCAAAGTTGACCCTTTATTTCCTTGCGGATAATGAAAGAGTTTCTACTGAAAGATCGGATGACTCCTTATCTGAATTGCCAGGCCTGCTTGAGCAAAAAATCCTTGAAATGGACGAATCGGCCTTCTCTGCCAATCCGGGGTTTCATTGTAGTTACTGTGAATTCAAGCTTCTTTGTCCGGCTGTTTAAAAGCTGAAGTCAATTTCCACTTCGTTGTTAGTCTCGTCGCTTTCTTTTACGTTTAAGTCTACGTCTAGTACGAATCTAACTGTCCCGCTGTCTCCGTATTGGTAGATCTTTTTTGGAATCGGGTACATGAATGTGAATGAGTCCCCTGGCGCCATTGTTGTGTATGAATCTGTATTTGAAAACGCTTCCTGGTCGTTGATGAAAATCGTGTACTTGAATGGGCTTCCTCCGTCTATTTCCCCTTCCCCTATGTTTTCAATTGTTGCAATTGCTGTGATGTCTTCTTTTCCTACTTCAGGTGCTTCTATTTCTATTGATGGTTTGAGGTCTGGTAGTAGCTTGGCTGTCGTGTCCTCGGCATCTTCAGCTCCTTGGTCAAAGATTTGCCCTTTATATAATTCTGTATTATTTGTCTGTAGTGCAATCACTCCTACTACTGCTCCAACTAAAAGTACTGTTACTAATGTTTTCGTTCTAACTCCCATAAGAATGTTGTTATATTTTCGTCTGCAATTTTAAACTTCTTGCTTTGGTTTGTCTATAAGAAGCGGGTCTACCTTTCCTCCGGCGTCACCGTCTGTAATTTTGTATACGTCCTTGTCTATTTTTTTAAATTCCTTGTAGGCACTATTGTACATATTTACGGTAGTTCCCAAGTGGTTTCCCATCTTTGTCATGTATTCTTCGTATGATCCTAGATGTCTTCCTAGCTCCCCCACTTTTTTGACTATTTCTTTTACCGATGCTTCCATTTTTAGTGCTTTAAGTCCTTGAAGTACTGTTTCCAGATATGCGAAGAATGATGTTGGCGATACGATGATTACGTGTTTTTTGAATGCGTATTCTATTAGGTCATGTGAGTTTACGTTTGAGTTTCCCACCTTGTAGATTAAAAGGTTGTAGTAGATTCCTTCTGCAGGGATAAACATGAATGCGAACTCTGTAGTGTTCTCGCTTGGCCGTATGTATTTGGCTGTTTCATCGATTCTGTTCTTGATATCCTGCTTGAACTCTTTCTCCAGTTTCTCTCTTCTTGCTTTATCGTTTTCTTCCATTATTTGATTGTATTTTTCCAGTGAAAATTTTGCATCGATTGGGATTATTTTGTCTTTGAAGAAAATCGCTGCATCCACTATTTCTCCATTCGAGAATTTGTACTGTATTTTGTATTGATTTGGTTGAAGTACGTGCGCGAGAAGACTTTCCAAAAAATATTCTCCGAGGATACCTCTTTGTTTTGGGTTTTTTAGTATGTTCTCCAGGTTCTGTAATTTTTCTGAATATCCCAAGACCTGTTTTGTGGTTTCTTCTACCTTTGATAGTCCTCTTGTTGCTTCTTTTATCAATTCCACAGTCTGTCCAAATTGTTTTTGAAGTGTTTTTGATGAATGTTCCAGCCCCCTAGCCAGTCTATCATCCATTTTATCCAGTTTGTTTTGTGTTTCTTTTCTGTTTTCTGTTCCGCTGTCTTTTACTTCTTTTCGAAGTGCTTCTATATATTCGAGCATCAATTTGTTTTCCGGTCTTTCCCCCTTTATATCTTTCAATTTGTATGCCAAAAATGCTACTGCCCCTATTAATGCGAAGCTTGTAATGACTAGGACTGTTTCCATATGTTTTTTCTTATATGTTTTCAGTCGCAATATACACTTTTCTTGCCTTTACTTTAAGCTTTATTTTCCTTAGACTGTGTACGATTTTTATTGACTAGTACGTTATGTCGACAAAGCTGGCTGATTTAGCCGAAAAACTGGATTTACCTCTCAAGGATCTTAAGGTCAAAATAAATGAGCTTGGTTTTGAGATTTCTTCTCGTGCACGTGTTATTGATGATGAGATTGCCGAGTTGGTTCTTGATGAATTATCGTCTGCCTCTTCCGAAACTGAGGCTGAAATTGCTGCCGTACCTGGTGAGGTCGCTGATATTTATGATGAGATGATTGCTGAGGAGCGTGAAAGAGAAATTGTAAAGAGTCAGAGGAAGAGGATGGCTGGAAAAGATGCAAAGAAAAAAACGGAGAAGAAGAAGGATGCGGTAGTGCCGGCTCCAGAGACTAGCTCTGAGGCTATTGAGATTGGTGATACCATTACAGTCAAAGAATTTTCTGAGAAGACCGGGGTAACTCCTGCGAAAGTTATTGGTGAACTGATGAGGAATGGGATTTTGGCTAATATTAATCAGCAAATTGATTTTGATACTGCTTTGGTTATTTCTGCTGACCTTGGTGTGAATTTGAGACGTATTCGTACTGCGGCTATAGCTGAGGATTTTATGAGTGGAGATATTACGAATCTTTTGAAAGAGGATGATAGCTCTGTCTTAAAGGAAAGACCTCCTGTTGTATGTGTGATGGGTCATGTTGATCATGGAAAAACTAAATTGCTGGATGCAATCCGTGATGCTGATGTAGTTGCCGGGGAATCCGGTGGTATAACTCAGCATATTGGTGCTTACCAGGTTGAAAAGAAAGGAAAATTAATTACATTTTTAGATACTCCGGGGCATGAGGCTTTTACGGCTATGCGTGCACGTGGAGCGAAAGTTACTGATCTTGCAATTTTGGTAGTTGCTGCTGATGAAGGTGTTAAACCTCAGACTATTGAGGCTTTGAATCATGCGAAGGAAGCAGGTGTGCCAATAATTGTTGCTTTGAACAAGATGGACAAGCCGGGTGCTAATCCTGACAAGGTTAAGGGTGAATTGACCGAGCATGGTCTTCAGCCTGAAGATTGGGGTGGGAAAACTGTTATGATGCCTGTTTCCGCTTTGAAAAAAGAGGGAATTGATGATTTGTTGGACATGGTTCTTTTGACTGCTGATATGGAAAACCTTACTGCCAATGCTGATCGTGAGGCTGTTGGAACTGTGGTCGAAGCGCATTTAGATAAGAGTTTAGGTCCTGTTGCTACTATTTTGGTTAACACAGGAACTTTAAGAATAATGGACAATGTTATTGTGGGAAATACTTTTGGACGAATAAAGGTTATGAAGGATCATCGTGGTGGTGCTTTGAGGGTTGCCGGTCCTTCTACTCCGGTTTTTATCGCAGGTTTGAGCGAGACTCCGAAGAGTGGGGATATACTTCAGGTTGTAAAGAATGAGAAGACTGCAAAGGTTAGGGCTGAGGAGGTTTCTTTGAAGGAAAAGGAAGAACACGAGTCTCAGATGTCCGGTATGAACCAGCTTATAACTCAGGTTCAGGCTGACAAGGTGCTGAAGCTTGTTATTAAAGCTGATACTAAAGGATCGTTGGAGGCGATAAAACAATCACTTGCAAAAATTAAGGATGAGGAAGTTGCGGTTAAGGTTATACATAGTGGAGTTGGAACTATTACAGAGTCTGACATTATGATGGCGTCCGCTAGTAAGGGAGTTGTTCTAGGATTCCATGCGGAATTTTATAGTCCGAATGTGAAAAGAACTGCTGACCGTGAGAGCGTTGAAGTTAAGCAATATTTTGTTATTTATGATCTTCTTGAGGAGGTGAAAAGAATTTTGAGTGGATTGCTTGAGCCTGAAATTTTGGAAATAGATTTGGGGCGAGCTGAGATCAAACAGATCTTTTTGACAAAGAAAAAGGCAATGATACTTGGATGTAAGGTTTTGAGTGGAAAGATGGTGGACAAGGCGAAACTGAAAATTATTCGTGGTGTGAATGAGGAGGATGAAGATAATATTATCGGTCTTGGATTGATCGAGTCCTTGAGAAAGGGTGATGATGCTGTAAAGGAAATCAAGTCGGGTAATGAATGTGGAATTAAATTTAAAAGTGACGTTAAGGTTGAGGAGGGTGATGTTCTCCTTGCTTACTCTGAGGAGGAAAAAATACGTACAATTGAGTAATATGGAAAAGCTAAAGAAGATACAACTAAATACTTTCAAAGACGATCGTGGTGTTTTGGCTGTGGTTGAGCTCAATGATTATTTTGATTGGAAGGCTGAGCGGGTTTATTATGTTACTGATGTTGTAAAGCCTAGAGGGGGGCATGCTGTGCGGCATGAGAAGAAGATTTATATTTGCCAGAAAGGCTCTGTAAAAGCAAAGTTTCATGATGGGGTAAGTTGGGTCGAATTTGAATTAGAGGGGCCTGGTGATGCAATTTTGATGGAGAGTATGTGCTTTAGAGAGTTCTATGATTTCTCTCCGGATGCTGTACTTATGGCTATATCTTCTGTAAATTATAATCCTGATGACTATATTTATGATTTGGATGAATTTATTGCGGAGGTGAATGGAGATTAATCAATAATACTAAACTTAAACAATATGAAATTTTTAATTACAGGTGGAGCAGGTTTTATTGGTAGTAATTATTGTCATTACCATCATGAAAAATATCCCGAGGATGAATTAGTTGTGCTTGATAAGCTTACTTATGCGGGGAATCTGGATAACCTGGCTGCGTTGCTTGATGAGGATAGATTTAGATTTGTGCAGGGTGATATTGCGGATAAAAAGTTTGTTGAGGATTTTTTTGCTAAGGAAAAGTTTGATTGTGTTCTGAATTTTGCAGCTGAGACTCATGTTGATCGAAGTATTACGGGTCCGAGTATTTTTGTACTTACAAATATTGTTGGAACTCATAATTTATTGGAGGCCGCTCGCTTGAATGATGTGAAACGTTTCCATCAGATTTCAACTGATGAAGTTTATGGTGATCTGGGGACTGACACTAGTGATTTGTTTACTGAGCAAACTCCTATTGCACCTAATTGCCCCTATGCTGCTTCTAAGGCTTCTGCGGATCTTCTTGTGAGAAGTTATTTCGAGACATATCAGATGGGTGTTACGATGAGTAGATGTAGTAATAATTATGGACCTTATCAGTTTCCCGAGAAGTTGATTCCCTATTTCTTCCGTTTAATTTCTGAAGGAAAGCAGGTGCCTGTTTATGGTGATGGACTGAATGTACGCGATTGGCTTTATGTAATTGATCATTGTCGTGCTATTGATGTGATTGTTAGGAAGGGACGAATCGGTGAGGCTTATAATGTTGGTGGAAATAATGAGAAGACAAATATGGAGATTACTAAATTTTTGTTGGATTTTCTTGGAAAAGACGAGAGCTTGATCACTTTTGTTGATGATAGGCTTGCACATGATAGGCGCTATGCGATTGATGCTACAAAAATCAAGGATGAACTTGGATGGGAGCCTTCTGTTACGTTTGCGGAGGGGATACAGATGACTTTCGATTGGTATAGAGATAATGAGGAGTGGACTAAAAAATTGACTGACAAACCGTAAATAATTTATCATTCCCATAATATGCGTTATTCAAAGTTCTTTTCTAAAACAAGACATAATCCCCCATGTGATGCAGATAGTAGGAATGCGTGTTTGCTCACTCAGGCCGGTTTTATAGACAAAGTAGCTGCCGGTATTTATAGTTATCTACCTTTGGGGCATCGTGTTTTGTCTAAGGTTTGCAATATAATTCGTGAAGAAATGGACAAAGTTTCCGGACAGGAGATTTTGATGCCGGCACTTCATCCTATTGATCTGTGGAGGACTAGTGGGCGTGATAGAACTATGGATGATATTCTTTATAGAACTCATGCGTCCGGAAATAAAGAGTTTGTTTTTGGTCCGAGTCATGAGGAGACTGTGACTCCTCTGGCTGCCAGGTATATTCAGTCATACAAGGATTTACCTGTTAGTGTTTATCAAATGCAGACAAAGTTTAGAGATGAGCCTAGAGCTAAGTCCGGACTGCTTCGTGGAAGAGAGTTTGGAATGAAGGATATGTATAGTTTTCATACTTCCGAGGAGGATTTGGATAACTATTATGAGACCGTTATTACTGCGTATTCAAATGTCTTTGATCGATGTGGACTTAAATCTTATGTCGTTGAGGCTTCAGGTGGTCCTTTCTCTGACAAATATTCTCATGAATTTTCTGTGGAGACACCGGCTGGTGAGGATACGATTATATTTTGTGAAAAATGTGATATAGCTCAAAACTTGGAAATAGCTGAGGGAAAGATTGCTGATCCTGACGAAAAGACTGAAAAAGAGCTTCCTATGGAAACTGTTGATGTTAAGCGTGGTTTTTCTATTACGGAAAGTGCTAAGGCCCATAATGTTACTGATGATAAAGTGCTAAAAACTGTTGTATATGAAGTTGAAGGGGAAGGTTTGATTGGAATTGTTATCCGAGGTGACCTTTCTGTGAGTGATGTTAAGCTGGAAAACTATATGAAGAAGAAGTTAAGGCCTGCAAGTCCTGCTAAATTGAAGGATATGGGGCTAGTCCAGGGCTATATTTCACCTGTGAATTTCCCTGAGAAAATCAAAATGGCATTTATCGCTGATCATTCTATCAAGAATGTGAAAAACTTTGTTACCGGGGCAAACGAGAATGAAAAGGATTTTGTGAATGCTAATCTTGCCCGTGATTTTATTATAGATGATTTTACTGATTTGCTTGAAGTTAAGGGCGGTTTTGCTTGTGCAAAATGTGGTCATGGACTTGAGGAAAAGACGGCTGTTGAGGCTGGGAATATTTTCAAACTCGGAACTAGGTTTAGTGAGGCTTTCAAGTTGAACTTTACTGATAAGGATGGGAAATCGAAACCTGTTGTGATGGGATGTTATGGGATTGGGACTACTCGCTTAGTTGGAACTATTGTTGAGGCCAGTCATGATGATAATGGTATTATTTGGCCTTTGAGTGTTGCTCCATATGCTGTCCATATTGTTTCTATTGGCAATGATGAAGAATTTTTGAAAAAAGCTGACGCACTTTATGATGATTTGCGTGAAGCTGGTGTTGAAGTTTTATACGATGATAGAGATGAACGTCCCGGTGTGAAATTGAAGGATGCTGATCTTATAGGAATCCCACTTCGTTTGGTTATAAGCAAAAGGACTCTTGAGGCTGACAGCGTTGAATGGAAGCTGAGGTCTGACACTGAGGCCGAGAATGTGGGGCTTGATGAGTTGTTGGATCGTGTGAAGTGTTTTATTAGCTAAGCTACAGTTTTGAAGGTATTACTTTTAGGTAAAAATGGAATGCTTGGGTCTAGCTTCATGCGTACACTCGCAGGGCGTGAGGATTTTGAAATGTATGCCTTTGCTCGGGATGATCTTGATATTACGGACTTCAAGGCTCTTCATGATATTTTTAAGCAAATATCTCCTGATTTTGTTTTAAATTGTGCTGCCTACACCGATGTGGATGGCTGCGAAGCTGATCCTGAATTGGCTTTCAAGGTTAATTCTGAGGCGCCTGGGGTGATTGCTGATGTTTGTAATAAGGAAAATGCGGTTTTGCTGCATTTTAGTACTGACTATGTTTTTGATGGCAAGAAAAAGGATGGCTACAAGGAATCGGACACTGTTGGGCCTGTTAATGTATATGGTGAGTCTAAATTGAAGGGTGAAGAAGTTATTAAGGGTTTTATGAAGAAATATTATATAGTTCGTACTTCTTGGCTTTTTGGGCCGAAGGGTAAGAACTTTGTCGACACGATGATTAGCCTTTCCGGGAAAACGACTCCTTTGTCGGTAGTTTCTGACCAGTTTGGCTCCCCTAGTTATACCTTTGATTTGTGTGAAGCCGTGATAGATAATTTTTTGGCTCCTTATCTTGCTAATGTTGATCGTCTTCATGAGTATCAATATTCCGACTCTATTCCCAGGGATAAAAAGGCATTGGATTTTGGGACTTACCATCTTTCTAATTCAGGTACCTGCAGTTGGTATGATTTTGCGAAGGAAATTTTTAGACTCATTGGATCGGATATTGAGTTAAAGGCTGTTAAATCATCGGAATTTCCGCGGCCTGCAGTTCGTCCGAATTATTCTATTTTGCTTAATACAAAGCTGGATGCAATGAGGCCATGGACTGATTCTCTAAAAAGCTATATTGAGCTCTATCATAAAAGATAATATTGCCATTTTTCTCTATTTGCTATAGCTTATGGTCTGATAACTAAGCGATATGAAGGGTATTATACTTGCAGGTGGATATGGGACTCGACTCTTTCCCCTCACAAAAGTTACAAATAAACATTTACTTCCGGTTTACAATAAGCCGATGATTTACTATCCGCTTTATGCCTTGAAAGAGGCTGGGGTCGATAATGTAATGATTGTTTCCGGTAGAGGTCATTGTGGTGATTTCTTGGAGCTTCTGGGCTCTGGAGGAAGCCTTGGCATGAAGATATCATATGAGGTGCAGGAAGAGGCTGGTGGTATTGCTCAGGCTCTTAGTTTAACTGAAGATTTTGCAAACAATGAAAAGGTTGTTGTGATTTTGGGTGATAATGTAATTGAGGATAGTTTGTCTGACCATGTTAAGGATTTTATGCTTAAGCCTAGAGGAGCAAAAGTTCTTTTGGCTGAAGTGGATAATCCTAGTGCTTATGGTGTGGCTGAGCTAGAGGATGGAAAAATTTCTTCACTTGTTGAAAAGCCTGAAGATCCACAGTCCAATTTGGCTGTTATCGGTTGTTATATGTATGATCCACAAGTTTATGACGTGATTAAGGGGCTTGCGCCTTCTGCGCGGAATGAGCTTGAGATTACTGATGTTAATAATTTTTACCTGGAACAAGGGACGCTTAGTCATGAAACATTGAATGGTTTCTGGGGTGATTGTGGGGAATCTTTTGACAGCTTGATGATCGCTTCTAAACTGGTGCAAAATAGCCATTTAGCCTCGGTTGATGCAAAACTGAACTTAGTTGATAGAAAATCAGGGGGAATAGAAAACAAAGAAAATGCAAAATCTAATAGTAACAGGGTCTATAGCCTATGATCACTTGATGACCTTTGACGGTCGTTTTTCTGACTCGATTCTTCCGGATCAGTTAGACAACTTGAGTGTGTCTTTTTTGGCTTCTGATCATGATGTTTTTTTTGGCGGTTGTGGGGGTAATATTGCTTACAATTTGAGCCTCCTCGGTGCTCCACCTCTTCTTTTTGCTGTTCTTGGTGGTGATTTCAAGAAATACTTCGATTGGTTCGACAAGAATTCTATTTCGACAGACTTTATCTATGTCGATAATGATAAACTTACTCCCTCTGCATATATTTTGACCGACAATGCGCATAAGCAGATCACGTTTTTTTCCCCGTCGGCCATGGGTAATTTGGAAGGATGTATGTCTTTTGACGATATCAACGCTGAGGATGTTTGTTGTGCAATTATTTCTCCCGACCTACCAAAACGTATGTTGGCATTGGCTGATAGCGCCTTGGAGAAAGGGGTTCCATACATTTTTGATCCGGGACAGCAGACGGTTGCATTGAAAAAGACCGAACTTGCCAAGATTGCTGAGAATGCAATTGGTATTATCGTTAACTCTTATGAATTTGAGTTACTTTTGAAAAAACTTGAAATGAATGTCTCTGAACTTCTAGAGTCTGTGAAATTTATTGTTAAAACCAATGGTGATAAGGGGGCTGAGTTATATGAGGGAGGTGACGTGCAGGTTTTTCCTGTTATTCAAGGTTTGGATCTTGTTGATCCTACCGGTTGTGGAGACGCTTTTAGGGCCGGCTTCTTATTCTCCTATGCTAAAGGGGATGGCTTGTCCGACTCCTGTCTGTCTGGAAATGCTCTTGCTTCTTTCGCAATTGCGTCGAAGGGAACTCAGAATCATGGCTTTTCCCTTAATGACTTTGAGGAGAGACTAGTGATGCAACGAGGTCTTTAAATTTTTCTTCTATTTCAAGGTGTTTCCTGAATGCATCTTTATTGTATTTGTCCATTTCGTTTACGAATCTCTTTTCGTTTTTCTCTATTTCCGTGAAATGCTTGAAAATCCCTCCGGAGGTCAATTCTTCCGGATCAAGCACGTAATCATTGAGCTTTGCATAATTTAGGAAACCTTTCACTTTTGGTGCGTAATTTATTGCAATAAATGGAGTTCTTGTCTTTATTGCTGTTATTATCGAATGTAATCTCATCCCCAATACACATTTTGCTTCAAGGAAGTGTTCGAACAGCTCTTCGTTATTGCTAATTTTGTCTATGTATTTCACTTTTTTCTTATCGTGTATCATTTCGATTATTTCCTTGTGCAATGTCGAGTCGCCCCTGTCTCCGTTTTGAAAATTTATGAATTTTATTTCCCAATCCTCTTCCTTGATCATCCAATTCAGAAACTTGTATATGTTGTTCTTAAATTCTTGACTTAGCCCTTCCATTTGCCTTAGGGCTACTATTATTGTCTTTTTTCTTGGCTTTGCTCCTTTTGGCTCTCTTATCCTAAATGCCATATCCGGCATTAGATATACCTTTCTGTTTATTCTCATTTTTTTCAGTCGCTTTTTTGATTCTCGGTCTCGCACAATTATTATTTTTGCCTTTTTGAATAGATTTTTGACTATAAATTTTGAAACTCTTCCTTTTATTGGTCCTATACTTTGTCCGCAAATAAGTACTGGTTTTTTGTAAAACATTGCCATGAATCCTTGTATCCCCCAGATAATGTTTGCTCTGAAGGTCAGGCTTCCGAACAGTCCCCCACCGCCAAAAATAAAAAAATCACAGTTTTTTACTGCTTTCTTTGTTGGGTTGTTTAGTTTGAATATATTTTTTGCCCAACTCTTTATTCCAGATGGAAATTTTTCTACAGAATGAACATTGTGTCTTTCTTCTGTTTCTTTTGGGCTACCGCTAAAGACTGTTATTTTTGCTTTTGGTGCAAAAGTTCTAAGCTTTTCCAGTATACCCTCCAGTATCATTTCGTCTCCGATATTGTCTGCCCCATAGTTTCCAGCTATAACGATATTCATCTAGGATATTTACATTGCTTGCAGTGATAAATTATAGCTCTTTCTGTGGATTTCGCAAGTTCCGTATTTAATGATGTTTGCTCTGTGCTTTCTAGTGCCATATCCCTTGTGTTGAGTGAATCCATATTTGCTAAACTCCTTGTCGTATTCTTTCATTACTCGGTCCCTTGCAACCTTTGCAAGCACTGATGCTGCTGCAATTGACTTCACGTGTCTATCCCCTTTTATGAAGTTTAGGAATGGTCCTTTTATTATTTGTTTGTCTCGTCCGTCTATTATCACTATGTCCGGCTTTTGTTTTAGGTTTCTGATGCAAAGGTGGTTTGCCAATCTGGTTGCGTTTAGGATGTTTATTTTGTCCACCCAGATATGCGATACAAATGTTATGGAAAAATCGATTGAGTTTTCTATGATAATTGGAAAAAGCTCCTCTCTCTTTTTTTCTGTTAGGACTTTGCTGTCGTTTAACCCCGGTATTCTTACTCTTTCTTTTAGGATTACTGCAGCGGAAACTACAGGTCCGGCCAGTGGACCTCTCCCCGCCTCATCTATTCCTGCAATGAAAACAAAGCCCTTCCTTTTGAGTTGGGCTTCGACTGGAATGAAGACGGTCATGGCAAGAAACTTATGTTATTCTTTTTCTGCCTCTTCTTCCGGTTTATCTTCTTCTTTAGCTTTTTCTTCAGCTTCTGGTTCCTCAGCTGGAGCTTCTTCAGTCTTTGGAGCTTCATCCTTGCTTTCAGCAGGCTGTTCAGCCTCTGTTGGAACTCCTTCATCATCTTCAGATTCCTCTGCTTCTTTTTCAGCTTCTTCTTGAGCCAGTTCTTCATACATCTGTTCCAGTTCTTCAGCAGATACAAATTCTTCTTTCAATCTTGCTGATTTACCGAATCTTTCTCTCATGTAGTAAAGTTTTGCTCTACGAACCTTTGATTTCTTTTTAATCTCAATTTTTTCTATTGCTGATGAATAAACTGGGAATATTTTTTCTACCCCAATTCCACCTACAACTTTTCGTACTGTAAATGTTTTGTCTGCTCCGTAACCACTGTTAACAGCAATCACCAATCCTTCGTAAATCTGTATACGTTCTTTCTCCCCCTCTTTAATCTTTTGGTGTACTCGTACGGTGTAACCTGCCCGTATAATCGGAACTCTTTTAGTTACTGCCTTTTTTTGTATGCTTTGCAAAATGTTCATCGGAAATTTTTAAATGCTCAGGCAATATATAAGAGCTTTTACTCTAAATCAAGTCAATTTTCTATTCTAGATCTTTTTTATTGCAATTTGGTTTTTTTCGTTGTCAACAATGTCGCTAACAAACTTGTCCTTACAGTCTACGCGGTACTTATAATCCTCTTCGCTTATTATCGCCAATTTCACCGGTCTCTGCGTTCTAACCTCTTTATTTAGGTATTCTGAAAGTTTTTCTTTGTCTATGTCTCCTACTATCAACATGTCGACGGAAGCAGTGGGCTCATCTATGAACATTCCTGAGAGGACCAATAGTTTGATCTTTCCCATGCCGGCTATATCTTTCACCATTCCATCCTGGGTAGAAAGAACTTTCACAAAAATCCCCTTTAGTTCTTCAATTATAATAAATGATTTGTTCACATAGTAGTATTTTTTTCTATCTTTTACCTTTGAGCGCAAAAAACCGACCTTTTTCAAATTCTCGAGCTCTCTTCGAACAGAATTAATTTGTTCATCGAGCTTTCGTGTTAGCTCCCTTATAAAGTATTCTTCCCCTTCGTTCATGAGGAATACTGTTAGGAGCTTGATACGAGTATTTGACGTAAAAAGCCTTTTTAGCATGTTTATTTGACTTACCCAATTGTTTGTTTGCCCGCGAATGAATACAAAATGTATACGTTCGACTTAACTAACGTATAATTTTTTTCAATCTATTGCAATATTTTTTTATTCAGGAGGGAGATTTTAGAACTCCTCTTCGTCCTCATCTGGAGTATCGAGCACTCTTGCAATGAATGCGTGGTACAGCCCCCCGGTGAGTATTCCAAGCCCTGCTACTCCAAGTATTATGAAGGTTGGGTTGAATTTTATTTTGTAGACTAGGAAATGGACGTTGCTGAATTGTGCATTTATGTTCCCAAATGCCAAAATGAGTATTAGAGCGGTTAGGAGAATTGATCCTATTAGGTAGACTGCTTTCATAGTTTATTTTGATTTTACCGTTTTATTATAGCACTTTTGCAAAGAATTTTCGAAGTGACAGTCTGTTTATCAGTTGAATTTTCAATTCACCGCCCTCGAAATCTTTTGTAATTTTTTCGTGCTCTGTTTCGGGGTAGAATGATTTGATTTTTTCAAACTCCTCTTGTAGCTCTTTGTCTTCAACCTTGATATTTTCTTCTGCTATTACTTTTCTTAGTGCCAATCTTGTTTTTATTCTTTTTTCAGCCTCCGGTCGGTATTTTTTTCTCAGATCTTCAATTGTTGTTTTCGCTTGTGTCAGGAATTGTTCAAACTCCAGTCCCCTTTTCGCTATATCTTTTTTCATCTCCTCGACTATGAAGCTTACTTCTTCTTCTATTAGCGCTTCAGGCAGCTCAGCTTTCGTCTTTTTTAGTAGTGCCTCAAGATAGTCAGTTTCGTTTTTCTGTTTTGCCTCTTCTTCTTTTTTTGCCAGAATGTTTTTTTCTATGTCCTTTGTGAATTCTTCCATTGTCAGCTTTTTTCCTGTCATTTTTTCGATATATTCTTCATTTATTTCAGGTTCAACAGGTTCTTCTATTTTCTTTATCTCAACTTTAAATGTCATCTTTTTGTTCTGAAAATCCTCCTTGTGATAGTCCTTTGGGAATGTGAGTTTGAATTCCTTTTTTTCGTCCTTCTTTAGCCCTATGAGTTCTTCCTCAAATCCGGGAATTAGTGTGTTTTCACCTATTATCAGTGGATGACCGGCGCTCTTTGTGTTTGGAACTGATTTTCCATCCTCATCGAACCCTTCAAAGTCCACTTCTACCTTATCTCCTTTTTTTGCTGCACCGTCAGATTCTTTGTATGTAGTGCCATGCTTCTTCATGTTCCCCATTACCTCTTTTATGTCTTTTTCTGTTACTTTTATTTCTTCTTTCTTTATTTTGATCGATTGATGATCTTTTACTTCCACTTCCGGCATGATCGCTACGGTTGCTGTGAATGAGAATGGTTCCTGTTCGTCTACTTTTATTTTTGGTCTTGAGACAACTTGGATTTTTTCCTTCTTTACTGCGTCTACGTATGCTCTTTGTATTGCCACTTCTTGTGTGTGCGCTTCTATAAGTTTTTTATCTACATGATTCTCTAAAACGTGTAGTGGGATATGTCCTGATCTAAACCCCTTAATTTTCACGTCTTTTGAAATGTCTTCGCATGCTTTTTTCCTATATGTATCCATGTCTTCTGCGGATACAGTTATTTTTATTTCCACTTCTGATTTTGCTAGATTTTTAACTGTGTATTCCATAGTATTGTTTTATTAAAAAGTACTTGACCAATATCTTGTTTGTGCTAATGTGTAGTACTCGATTGACTGGTCATTTTATTAAAATTTCGAAAATATCCTATCAATCTCGTAAGCGTTTCGCAACAAGACTTTGATTTTGCCTTCTAGGCTTGTCATTCTGTGCGAAATATGGTAAAATAATATGACTAATTATAGAACTATGCTTAAGATGTTTGAACAATTTGGAGCTAGTGAGAGACGGCTTGTGTACAGGCTAAATACTAAAGATGATGGTGGTCTTAAAGGTGATGAGGACGAGACTATTGAGGCTGTAAGGTTGTCTGTAGGTCCTGAAAGCGTTGATGGGGTTTTGGATGTTTTAAGTGGTGCAGGAATTATTAGTGCTGAAGTAAGGACGGATATTGCTAATGTTTTGCCTGAGATTGAAACTCTCTTCAAGAAAGCGTTTAGATCTTCTGCGGAGACCTTGACTCAGGAAGGCGTTGAAGAAGGAACTATTCGGTCTCTGGCCTTTAGGGAGGCTTATAAAGCTGTATTTGGAAAGCTTTCGCTTTTTAATATGCCAAAGGTGTTTGTCGAAGGCTTTTTGATGAAGATTAATGGGTCTCTTGACTCTCCGGTTACGGCCGACACCCTTACTGAGCATCCTGACCTGCTTGTTGCTGCAAAGGCTTTAAGCGATCTTGATAGTTCGCAGGTTGTAGCTAACATGGGTGATGTGGCTCGTGGTGATGTTGCGACATTGGGGACTCTTAGTTCACAGAGTTTGACTGACTTGGAATCTGCTCTTTCATCAGCCACTGCAGAGGTCGACTCTAAAGAATATATAGCTAAGGTTATTTCTGCTGGGGATTTCATTGTTCAGCTTCGATCGGGAGTTCCAGATTCAGCTGTTAGTATTCAAAGACGATTTGGTGCAATTATTGGCAAATTAAAATCTTTGAAGAAGACCTTGGCTCGACCAAATATTGATGTCACTTCTGATATTAAGCAATTTCTTGCTAAAGATTTTTCTCCCTTTGTAGAATATATATCTTCTGGTAAGTATATGCAGGAAATGGTCCGGTATTCTGACTTGAAGGGTATTAACTCCTCGCTTCGCAAGTCTGAAGGGGTGCTTCTTGGACGAACTACGGTATACGAGGCAAATAAGGTTAAAATTAAAACCGCTGAGGGTAAATTTGCTAAGGATGCACCAGTTGCAATTGGTGCTATTCAGGGTGATTATACTCAATTTTTTGGCCTTTTGGGTACTCTTGATATGAATAACTTTGAGGCCGCTTCCCCTGGAATTGAAGCTAAAATAGACGTATTCAGGGACTATTTGAATAATTTGTCAGCGAGTCCTGGGAGTCTCTTAAATTTGCAAATTTTCGTTAATCATTTAGATAGTAAGAGAGTTGGTTTTATTCTGGAACTTAAGACAGCGACGTCTGATTTCTTGTCCCATTCAACTGATGCTACAGAGAAACAAGCGATCGCTGCTTTTCAGGCTAAAATAGGACCATTCGGAGATAAACTTAGGGTGCATACCGGAAATTTTTACGAATTGATCAATCCACTCGATCTTGCGTCGAAAAATTTTAGTGACTCTTTTGATAAACTTAATGCGTTTGATTTGGATGAGGTAGCTGATAAAGCTCAGAGTCTTGAGGACATATTAAAATCTTTTAAAGATACTTTACCTAAGGATTCTCCTGTTATTTCACGTAAATTTGATGCTGTTTTGACAAAATTAACTAATTTACGTAGTGCTGGCAATAGGACCTACGTTAGGTATCATGCCTTCTTGGAGGATTTAGACAACTTTTTGAAGTACCTGACTCCTGGAAATTTCTTAAATGCGAAGCTTTTGAAGGACCTAAAAGCCGAGACCACTTTGCTTGGTGATGCTTTAAAGTTGAATGATTTTAAGAGTTATTTTGAGCAGAACCTGGGGGTAGCTGATAATGACCCCACTGGAGCTAAAGCTGACAAACTTACTAAGGCTAAAGAAAATAAGCTTGCATATGAAAGAGTTCGAGACGTTTTGTATATTGATTTTTATAAAATTGCTAACGATCTAAAGGCCCTTAAGTCTATGCATTCAAAGATTGCCACTATGTCTGGTAAATTCATGAGAAAACTTGATGCTATGAAAGGTTCTGCTGCTGACGATATTACTGCGGATCAATTGAAGATGTTTGTTGAATATGATTTGAGTGCCTATTTGGGCTATGTAGATAAGCAAATTGGTCCAAGACCCTTGACCCCTGAATTGGCCAAGGCGGAAAGTGACATTGCTGCGGCTAGGAAGAAGTTAACAAATTTGAGACGATATGAGCCGTCTGGCCTGTCGGGTAATGATATTTTGGCTGAGGCCTTACCTACGCCGAGTACGCCGGCAGAAATTCGAGATCTTGAGCGGTCGGCTAAGACTGCAGAGAAAACTCTGGAGGATCGCAAGCTTGCTTATGCTTATTTCTCCGAAAAAAGGAACATTGATGAAGTTAATTCATTGGCTGCGAAATTTTCAACTTTGCTTAAAACTGCTCCGCTACATCCTAGTGGACTTGGAATTGAAATTTTTAGGCTTGGTGAGCTTATCAGAGGCAATACTGAGCGTATTAGCGCTTTAAAATCTAAAAAAGACAAGAAGTCTTCTTCTATTGCTGTTGACGCTGAAATCAAAAAACTGAACGATGATAACGTCATTTCTGGCACTAAGCTTATTCGCTTGAAGGGCCTTGATGCTTCTTCAAAAGCTCTTTATCCTAAGATCACTGAGCTGTTAAAGCACTTAAATGCTTTAGGTGTTGATACTTCTAGATTCTCCGTTGATCTGCAGAAAGTTACTAAGGACTTTGAGTCAATTCCTTTCAAGGCTGATTCTTTTAAACCTAGATACTTGGATGCTCTTTATAATAAATTGATTCCTGTGATCGGTCACGGAGTGGATATGGATGATCATTTTGTTTACTTTGATTTGCAAATGGATGCTGCTGTAAGTGATTCTAAAGCTGCGACTAAGGCTCTTGAGGATGCGAAAAAAGCTCCTGACAATTTGGATGACTCTTCGCTTGCTAAAAAATTAATCATGGCGGTTTTGAAAGCTAAGTTTCCAGATCTTTCTGACGAAGAAAGTGGAAAAATGGCTGCTGCTCATATAATGGAGGGGCTTGACCTTGCGATGACCGATAAAACTTATGAGGAATTGGCAAAGCGTAATAATGCAAGTTTCGAGGGGGTGATTCAAGATATGGCGTTTCAAAAGGCCGTGCTTACCCTTGAGTACAAGGATACTAGCTCAGGCAATATCATAAAGCCTTTTGAGTCTCTGACTAAGAGCGATATTCAGAATTGGACTTCGATTGAGAAGCAATTTAAACTTGGAAAATTGGATTTAAAAAGTGGATTCTATTTGTTGGCTGGAATTAAAAAGTTTGGAGGAGAGGATTCTATGGTTTATGGAAAATTGACTAAAAAATTAAGGGGATTGATTTCGACCGGACTTGAGTCAACTGAATTTAGCAAGGAGCACAGAAATATAACTAAGAATTTCGATAACTTTTTAGCTGCTGCTGAGGGGGTATTTGATGGACGAGCTGAATATGATGATTCTCTTCAGAAACGCGGGAAGACAGATCTTCGAGTAACTCGATATAGGCTTATGAACTCTGACTTGGAAAAACTTGCCCTAGAGAGACAAACTGGTAAGATTGATGATAAAACCTATAAACTCAAGAGGGCTGTTGTATTTTCTGAATATTCGGATGACCCTTTTTCTAAGGATAGTCAGGCAGGGGCCGCTCTCGCCTCTCTCTATAATTCTCCTTTTGCGGGAAAAATCAAGGATTGGGCTTCAGATCAGGCTAGGTCTGCTGGGAGTGCTGGAAAAAGGCTGACTTGGCGCGGTGCTTTAGGCTTTGTAGAACTTTCTGCTAGTCTTGGGTATAATGGGTTCTTTAGGACGTTGAAAAGCCTAAAATATCCAGCTATGTTTACCTCTTTATTGGTTACGGGCCCTTGCAATGTCGTCAATAGACTGTTTAAAAGGGAACTTTACACTCCGTTCTCAATTATGGGGGAAGCAAAGGCTGATATTGCGAGGACTGGTGCATATATAAGCTCTAAGAAAAAATCTGTTGCTGAGGGTGTGAAGTCTGCTGTGAAGGAAGTTGTTACATCCGAATTTTCTTCTACTACCGCTACTGCTGCTCCAAAAACTTTTGCACAGCAGTTTGCTTCTACGGCCGAAACCCTTAAGAAGTCTGGATTTAAGGGCCTCAAAGTGCCTGAGATCGAAGCTCTTGTTCGTAGAAATCTTGAAGCTGAAGGTTCAGGTGTGAGCTTTGATGACTCGATTGCTGTTATAAACGAGAGGGTGGCGCTGTACCAAAAACAATTACCTAAAGCTTTTGAGACCAGAGCTCCCAATTTTGCCCTTACTTAAAGAAATAAATATGAAAATAAAAAAAGACAAAAAACAGGATGAAGAAAATGACAATTTAGAGGAGTTTTATAATGAGCTTTCGGATATTGAGAAGGATATGGTTGATGAGTCTCTTATGGAGGCTACTGTCTATGCTGCTGTGTTCTCTAAGCTTAAAATTGATCCTGAGGATGAAGCCTATAGGATTCATGTTTTGGACATTTTAAAGCGACAAACACATAGGCACATAGTTTTCGCTATTTGGAAGAACATTTCTACTGATGAGTTAGTTCATTTTAAGGATTATTTGGATGCTGCGCTTCGGATTCAGGCTGATGTTTATCAGGATGATGTCTTGATAGAATTTGCTCTTCTTTATCCTAAGTTGATGGAAAAAGTTAATAAAAGCCTAGCAGAATTCTTCGATGGCTTTGTTGCTAAGTTTAATGAGCTTCTCGACTTGTAATATTTTGTGTTTTTTGGTATAATATAGAGAAATAAATACATATTTCTTGCCAAAATGAAAAACAAAAAATTATTTTCGGAATATAGGTTGTTGTTTGATACTCCTGAAAAGCCTGATGGTGTGGCTAGTGAAGATGTTTCTGCTGCGCCTGTAGCTCCTCCTAAGTCCCCTTCTGACAAGAAGAAGGCGGCTAGTGAGCTGAGTGCTAAGTCCCGAGCAAAGCTCAGAGAGGACCTTCCAGAGTCTGAGAAGAAGCGTGAAAAGCATGGTATTACTGCACTAAACTGGCGTGTAGATTCTAGAAAATCTGTTGAGGCTGTTTTTAAAGATTTGGGCGCTATGGGTGCTGATGTTTTTGCTGACGTAAAGAAACAACTGTTGAGACCTTTTTCGTCACCGGATAGAGATAAAATGATAGAGCTTCAAAAGAAGAAATTGCCTGGTGGTCTTAACTATTATACTAACCCTATGAAAAAGGAGCACCATGAGTGGCTTGAAAAGAATGATAAGCCATTTGTTGAGGCACATACTACTTATTTGAATATTAAAGCGAAAGTGATAGAGCGTGAGACGGGTAAAGATGCCATCGCTAAAAGAAAGGAGGAGCTGAACTCTGAGCCTGTTTCAAAGAGAATTGTTGATGAGGTAACACGTCTTGGCAGAAAATTCACTAAAGCTTGGAAGGACAAGGACTATGCTACGCTTGGTTTATTTGCAATTGGTGCTTTTGCGCTTTATAAGGCTGTGGATGCTGTTAGTTCTAGTAAGAAGGGTGGTAAGTGGCTTAGTTATTTTACTTATGCTGCTGGTGCCTATGCTGCATATGAGATCCTTGATCTTAAAAGGGTAGCGAAGGCTGCTGGACTTATCGATAAGAATGCTGAGACCAAGGGGACTCCACTTGAAAATGTTGAGGGTGATGATGAACTTTTGCTCAAGATGTCTGAATTATCTGTAAGGGATGTTTATAGGGCGTATGAAGGTGCTAAATCTTCTGCAGCTATTCGTCCTGAGCAATTTCCGCAAGTATTTCCTGAATTTACAAAGTATTCAAAGAATGTGGATATAAATAATCCAAAAACTTCTGGTGAAAGATACTATATTGAAACTGCTAGAAAGTTGTTCTACACAATGGACTCTATTGTAAGGCAGTACAATGAAATTCCTGGACAAACTAAAACTTTTGAGCAGAGATTTGTGGATACAAATGTTAATTTTGCAACTTTGGGTCAATTCTATACTCAGTATTTAGACAAGGAGAGTTCTGCTAGTTATTTGGGTATGAAAAATCCTCTTGAAACTACCAAGGGTGAATTGTCTGTTCTTCGTGGTAGCAAGCTTGAGTTTACAGTTGATAGGCTTACTGATGATAAGAAACATGCGCGAGGAGCTGTGTTTGGTTTTCCTGTTGTTTTCATCCGTGGAACTGAAGGGAAAAGTTATAAACTTAAATTTTTGGATGAATATAAAAGGAATGGTGAGCCCTTTGCAACTTTGCAGTTGGAGCCTGGTAAGCTAGATGAAACTGGTGGTGCCGGAATTGCTGAGATGGCTATAGAAAAGAAAATGGAGGGGCTTTTGGCTGAACTTGGTGTAAACGATGTTAGTTGGGATAAGGAGCGTGAAAGATGGTCTGCGGATGTTGAAATTGTTGGAAATATGGCTCACGGTGAAGAAGATGTTTCCGGCGAGGCTACGTTTACTCCATTTGAGAATGGGGATGGTGCATTTATGCATTTGGGAAGCACTACGGTTCCCCTAAGTATAGCTGTGGAGCGTTCTGGTTTTGGTAATAGTCGCATACTTAAAAAAGCGATGAATGCATATCCTGAGCTACTTGCCCCCCTTATTCCGCAATCTAAGGTTCTTATTGACTCAGTTGGTGATGACGGTACTTTGGAACTTATTCTTGCGGATGATCCGAAGTATAAGTTGAAATTGCAATATGATGAAGCTAGTGATGGATATATTATGGATGATGCTTCTTTTAGGAGTCTTTTGACCAATACCAATTTCCCAAGGGAATATTCTGAAGCTTTGGACTCTTTACCGAAGATGAGTAAGGCTTATGATAATTTCAAGGCTGCATTGAATGCAGCTCCTGAATCGTTTTTGATGCACTTCGGCAAAGGCACGCTTGACTGGCTTACTTTGGATTTTGATTCTCAACAACTTTCCGGAGCTATAAAGGAGGAGCAGGCTACTGCTATTTTAGATGCTAGGAGGGCTATTCTTAGGACAGGATTGGCACATAAGCTTGAAAAGGCTAGTGATTATGATAGTTTCAAAAACATCAGACGTAGTGCATATGATCCTTCTTATATTGAGCTGATATCATTGACCAATAAAATGCGAGAAATTAACCATCTAAAAAGTAGAAATGATGACAACTGGGCTTCTGGAGAGGTTTCTAGGGAGGTCTTTGAGCCGTTGTCTAGGTTTGGAGCTGAGACTGATGTTTATGGTGGTCATTTAACTGAGTTCACAAATGATGTTTATGGTGGCCTATATTCTGATTCTGACTTCTATGAAAGAGAGCACCAAGTTGCTTCTTCATTGATTAAAACTTACGGTTATTATACTGCTGAGCTTGATGTTCCTGAAAACTTTCAGGGGAAAAACTCTGAAAAAGGTAAGCAATGTGAAAAATACTTTAGATATGTTAATACCCAGTTGATGTCGCTTGCACATTCAAAGAAAGATTACCTTGTTGGTGTTACTATTCCACAACCTGGTTCTCGTCATTTCTGGGGTGTTGTACCCTACGAGGA
>JAUUZY010000042.1 GCA_030592015.1 Candidatus Peregrinibacteria bacterium
ATTTCAGACAAAGGTACTTTTAGATGCTCAGCTATTTTCTTTGCAAGTTCACCGTGAGAAGACCCTGAAAATATTCTTAATGAAGTATCTGCCATATTTTTTTTAAATGTTCAATTAAATTATAGCATATTAAAGCTCCCTCCAAAAGGCGTTAAGCTGCCTAGAAACACCTTCTACATCCAGATTGTACTTTCTATACAAATCCACAGTCTTACCAGATTCACCAAACCTGTCCTGCATTCCGATTCTTTTCAAAATCACAGGATTTCTTTCACTCAAAACCTCTCCAATTGCAGCAGCAAGTCCACCAATCACACTATGATCCTCAACAGTCACAGAAAGCTTCACTTTTCTACTACATTCTTCAACAGTATCCTTATCCAAAGGCTTAATAGAAGACACATTCACCACCATCACATCAATCCCATCTCCTTCAAGAAGCTCAGCAGCCTTCAAAGCAGTGAAAACCATGGAGCCCGTAGCAAACAGGCAAATATCAGATCCATCTCTCAAAACATGAGATTTCCCAAATTCAAACTTGGAACCTTCAGGAAGAACCCTAGAACCATGCCCTCTGGAAATACGTAAATAACTAGGACCATAATCATCCATCATAGCCTCCATCATGCTAAAAGCCTCAGCATGGTCAGCCGGACAAAGAACCTTCATATTCGGCAAAACACGCATCAACGCAATATCTTCCAAAATCTGATAACCGGCCCCCTCTATTCCCGAAGACAATCCGGAACCATAACCAAGTATTTTTATATTCAAATTCGGACAACAAATATCATTTCTAATCTGTTCCCACGCTCTACCAACAGAATAAACAGAAAAGTCACTGATAATAGGCAACTTTCCTCTCACGGTAAATCCAACAGCTGCAGAAACCATATTTTCCACTCCATGCCCAAAATTGAAATGCCTCGTATCATAAAGCTTAGAAAAATCCTCCAATCCAAGCTCCATTGTAGAACCAGAATTCAAGACAACAACATTCTTAAACTTATTAGCCAAAGCCAAAAGGCTCTCTCCAAATGCATTAATCACTTCCATACAATTTCTTTAATTTACTAGAAATAAGATCCAATTCCGGCTCACTAAGAGGCGCATTGAAATAGCCATGTTTCCTCTCAGCAAAATCAATTCCCTTCCCTGAAACGGTACTACACCATATACAAATAGGTCTTCTACTCATTGTATAAGTCTTTAGCAAAGCATTCAAAAGATCATCAAAATCATTTCCATCGGGAACTCGAATCACACGCCAACCAAAACTATCCAACTTTGCCTGAATAAAGCCAGTATCCATTACAGCTCGTACAGTTCCATCAGCTTGAAACTCAGCATCATCAATAAAAAGAATCAAATTATCCAAATTGTAGTGAGCAGCAGAAGTCGCAGCCTCCAAGACCTGACCATTTTGCAAATCACTCACATCAATAACTGCAAAAACTTTATTCGCAGCTCTATCCATTTTCACACCCATCGCAATTCCTGAAACAATGGACAGGGTATGACCTGAACTAACCGCAGGAGCAACTATGCCGGGAATCTTTGAAACAGGTCTGGACTGCAATAAGCTATTTACCTGAGAATAATGATCCAATTCCGACTGATCAAAAAACCCTAAATCAGCCAAAATAGAATACTGTACTGCAGTAGCAGCGCCTTTTCCCAAAACAATATAATCCTGCTCAGCCCATCCGGGTTTAGCCGGATCAAACATGGCAACAGGCTTTCTGTTTAGAGTTCCATAATACAAGGTAGTCAAAATCTCCACACTGGACATACTACTTCCCGTACCGGACATTCCAGACTTTTGAATAGTCGTCAAAGCATTGTGCCTTATCCAAGCTGCCTTCTTTTCAAGATCCTGTACTTCCATAATTAAAGTTCGTCATCTGCATATACATGCATATATTCTGATTTGTCATAAGAATGTATTTCATCCGCTTTGAAAAATCTTTTCACCTCAACTTCCGCATTATCCACAGAATCAGAAGCATGAATAACATTACATGAAACACTCATTGCAAAATCTCCTCTGATAGAACCAGCCTCAGCCTCTCTCGCCTTTGTAATTCCTGTAATTCTTCTAACAGCATCAACAACCTCAAGTCCCTCCCAACACATAGCAACCACAGGAGTGCTCTGCATAAACTTAGACAAACCTGCAAAAAATGGTTTATCAGCAATGTGTGCATAGTGTTCACGCAAAACCGCCTCATCAAGACTCATCATTTTCATTCCCACAAGTTTCAATCCCTTTGACTCAAAACGCTTTGTAATAGAACCGATCAAACTACGTTGAATAGCATCCGGTTTAATCAAAACTAAAGTTCTCTCTTTAACACCTTGATTAGCAGACATAAAATATCAATTTAAAATTATAAAAAGCTTCAAAAAGCAGAAGCATTCTAAATCATGCACCTCATGGAAACAAGAGCAAAAACCAAGAAAAAAGCCTAATCCTTTGCCTCAAATTCGAATTTCGCTCCAGGAGGAAAATAAGTATTCCCAATAATACTAAGACCAGTAAAATCATAAGTCCCCGCATCTAGTTCTTTTACATTACCTAAAACATCTCCATTATTTTTTATACCACCAATAGGCTTAGGGAAAATAACCTTCTTTCCTTCTGGAACACTCAACTCCAAAGATTTATAAGCATCCAAATCAAAATCACCCACAAGCATCACACCCTTAACACCAATTTTTTCCCCACCCTCAACCACCTTTTTAAAATCTTTTGAAGTTTTTGCCACAGCAACAGCAAGCAATGCCTCAACAGAATCATCTACATATTTCCCAACATAATCAGAAAAAGTTTTTGCCCCTTTTTCAACAGTATCAATAATACCGGCAATCTTATCATTTTTCCCCAAAGTCCTTTTAACTTTCGTCCAATATTCTAACGCCCAAGGATAAGACGCCCCACCTGTAACAAAAGCTATCGCTCCAAACAAATATGAAAACGGATGACCACCACCCACAATCTTCGCATATGTAGCATCATCCTTAATATCAAAAACATTTGCAAGAACCCATCCCACCATTCCCCCCTTCAACTCCTCCACATTTTTCCTAGTCTCACCAACCGCTAAAGCAGCAGCCGTTTCATATTCCTTGGCATATTCCTTAGCAATTTTCACCTTAATTTCAGTCCCACTAAAACTAACTTTTATTTTCGCATTAACACCCATAGCAGCATCAGCATTAAATTCATCAAGACCAAGTTGCCCTCTCAAGCTATCTCCAATTCTACTAAAAATTTCGTCCTTAATTCCAACAAAAATCACATCATCATCCATTCCTGCTTGCAAAAGTATATTGTCCTTCAATATATCCCTAATCTTACCCATAAATGATTTTTCATTATCATTAAAATATGCATCTATACCCTCGTAACTGTCATTAATCTTTCCAAAGACTTTCAATACTTCTTCTGTAGCAAAAATTTCAGTCACCGTAGAACTCACTCTCTCCTTTGCCCCCTCCATTGCATCAGAAATAGCATTAAGAGACCCTAACAGTTCACTGCTCGCAGCAACTTCCACATCAATCATTCCATTTTCAATTTTCACCTTAACATTCATAACACCCTCAACTGTTTTTACTCCAACTAATTTAGGATACTTAGCAGCAATTGCCTTTTTCACCTTTTTAGCCATCAATTTTGACATTTGTTTAGCAAAAGCATCACGATCTTTTTCCGCTATCATTGTAAACTGATTTCCCACAATATCCGCATCATTCAAAGGAAAAAACAAAAAGGCCGCTAGTTTTTCTGCAATTTTATACTCATCAAGGTCAGACTCCAATTTAAAATCACCACCTTCAAAAAGCTTGGTCAAAGTTTCACCCAAATCTTTAGACAAATTTCTAATTTCTTCCTTAGAACCCAACTTAGCCAAAGATTCCTCCGACAATTTATCAAGACTAGCATCGATCAGCCCCTTTGGAGCTCCAGCCTCTAAATCTATTCCTTCCGGAATTTTATCCTCAAAAATGAATCTATTCTCAGCAAAAAATCTCATAATTTATTTTTATTTTTATCTATGAATTATAGCAAAAATCAGCCTAAATCTCAAGCAGCTTAGCAAATCTCTCCTTATCATCATATGGTCCAATCACAGCCAACTTCAGTTTATCCTTTTGGAACAAATCAGCAGCAATTCTCTTCACATCACTCACAGTCACGCTATCTATCATTTTCATCAATTCCTCAGGAGATCTGGGATCATCATGCAAAAGCTCATATTTCGCTAACAAATGAGCAAACTCTTCTGAATCCTCTAAGTTCAAAACCATTTTTCCCTTCAAGTAAGACTTAGCCTTCTTTAGTTCCGCTTCAGGAATCTCTCCATCTCTCACAAGCGCATATTGCTCAATCACTCCGGTTATCGCCTCATCTATTCTATTCAGATCAACACCTGCATTCGTAACAATCGCACCACCATCCATATAGTTATCAGTAGAAGTATGAATATAATATGCCAAACCTTTAGCCTCACGCACCCCCAAGAACATTCTACTACTCATATTTCCACCCAAAATCACAGACAAAAGTCTTATAGCCCAATGATCCTTGTGAGTTTCTGCATATCCCGGAAACCCTACTGCAATGTGAGCCTGTTCAGTCTTTTTCTCCTTCAAATAAACATTTCCACCATTTTTATCTTCCAAAGGTTTAAAATCATAGGCCTTTGTACTCGATTCCATTTTGAAATATTTCTGCACCAAATTCACAGCAGCTTCATTATCAATATTTCCGGCAACCGCCACGACAAGATTATCAGTCGTATAAAGTTCCTTACTATACTTCACAAAATCCTCATGCATCACAGATTTAATCAGATCCTTAGTCCCAATTTGATCCCAACCTAAAGGCTGATCACCAAAAACCAAACTCTCAAAATTCCAACCAATCTGGTACATCGGAGTATCTTGATACATATTGTATTCCTCCAAAATCACACCTCTCTCCTTCTCGATCTCAGCCTGGTCAAACTTCGAATTAACAAGCATATCAGACAAAACATCCATCGCTATTTCTACATTCTCACTAGCCACTTTCACATAGTAACCGGCATATTCCTTTCCCGTAAAAGCATTGAATTCACCACCAACAGAATCAATCGCCTCAGACACTTCCTTGGTATTTTTGTATTTATCCGCCCCCTTAAAGAACATGTGCTCAAGAAAATGCGAAATCCCCCTTATCTTCTGATTTTCATACCTACTCCCACCCCCGGCAAGAATTAAAACGGTAACCGCCTTGGTTCCATCAATTTTTTCAGTTATAATCCTAAGCCCACTTTGTAAAGTTGTTTTTCGAAACATATTCAGTTATTTAAACATTATTTGATATAACATATATAAATTACACAAAAAACGAAAACAATTGTGAAAGATAATCTACATATAATTCGTAATTTCCCTAAAAACTACCCACTATGGAGAAAGGTAGGAGCTAATTTAATATTCTTTTTTAGTATTGCCGTAATCAGATGGCGTAAAAATTACCTAAACCAAAAAGACCTTAGGAATGCGAAGCATCATCTAAGAAGAGGAGACATCGTATTGGTTGGTGGACTCAGAAAACTTAGTTGTCTTATTATTTCAGGACCACTGACTCATTCACTTCTATATATTGGTAGCAATCAATTCATACATTCGGTAGCCGATGGTGTAGAAAAAACAAACATTACTGAACTTTTTGAAGAATACGACACAATGATGATTCTTCGATCAAACACTCAAAGCAAAGAAAAAATAGACATGGCAATTGAATTTGCACGAAAACAAATCGGAAAACCATTCGATTTTTATTTCACACCAGGCAGAGAAAAGCTATACTGCAGCGAGCTGGTATATTTTGCATTCGAACATGCAAAAGTAGATGTAAAAATATTTGATGACAAAAAATATGAAGACTCAGGAGGTCTAATCCCAGGCATAAAAGCTATACACCCTATGGAATATATTTATGGAGATTTTAATATAGTATTCAAGTCTCACAACCTGGAAATAAAAAACAAAAAAGTTCAACTAATAAAAGAATTTACATGAAAAGAAGGTATTCGAGAGTCTCAGTAAATAAAATGAGTATTTTCATAATTGGAAGTACCCTAATAACAATAGTTCTAATAGTAAGGCTATTTGACCTTCAAATAATAAAGCACAACTACTACCAAGAAATTGCCACAAGAGAGCAATTTGGCTCTGTAGAATTACCGGCACAAAGAGGAGAAATAATAATAAAAGACTACCACTCTGATGAAGAATTCCTTCTGGCAACAAACACAACATTAAATCTGCTTTATGTAGATCCGGGACTCATAAGCGACCCATTATATGTAGCAGACAAGCTAGTGCCTATATTATTTGATTTGGAAAAAGCCCGCGAAGAAGACGACATACGAATTTCAGAACTGGCAAAAAAAATCCCAATCGAACTCACAGAAGAAGAAATAGAAGAATTCCTAAAAGCACTCACAGACATTGAACTCGAAACAAATTTCAAACAAGAATTCGTAACAAAAATAAGCCAAACACAGAGACCGGAAATACTGCTTGCAACAGAGATGGAAGAAGAAGTATTGGCAAACATTTCCGTCTTGTCATTAAACGGAATCGAAATAAAAGACGACAAAGTCTATGCCTACCCACCAGATATACAAAATCAAAAATTTACAGCAGAA
>JAUUZY010000050.1 GCA_030592015.1 Candidatus Peregrinibacteria bacterium
ACTGGATTGGCCTGAAAAGACTATTACCATGCAAAAAAACTGGATTGGAAAGAGTAATGGTTGCAATATTAATTTTCGTTTAGAGGAGGATAGTGGAACTGCTTCCGGAGAGCTTCTTAGTACCTATACTACGAGAGCTGACACAATTTATAGTGTGACCTTTTTGTGCATTGCTCCTGAGCATCCTTTGGTTGATGATTTGGTGAAAGGTACAAAGTATGAGAAAGACGTGGCTAAGGTTAGAAAAGAGATTGGTAGCCAGTCATTGATTGAAAGAACTTCTGAAGGTGGAGAGAATAAGATTGGATGTTTTATTGGAAAATATGCGATCAACCCTGTGAATGGTGAAAAAATTCCTGTTTATATTGCGAATTTTGTTTTGATGTATGGAACCGGAGTTGTTATGGCTGATGCTCATGATCAAAGAGATTTTGAATTTGCCAGAAAATACGATATTCCTCTTAAGTTTGTAATTTCCGAGGATGGTAAAAAAATAGATCCGAAGAATTTTGATGGAGCGTATATAGCTGATGGTATTTTGTTTGATTCCGGAGATTTTAGCGGAATGAATAATCGAAAGGCTTTGCCTAAAATGATGAACTGGATAGAGAAGGCCAAGTATGGAAACAAAACTGTAAATTATAAATTAAGAGATTGGTTGGTGAGTAGGCAGAGGTATTGGGGAGCACCTATTCCTATAATTTATTGTGAAAAATGTGGTGAGCAGCCTGTTGCAGAAGAGGATTTGCCTGTGAAACTTCCGGATGATGTGGATTTTGCCCCAAGCGGTGATGGAAAATCTCCCTTGGCAAAGCACGATGCTTTTAGGATCACTAAATGTCCTAAGTGTGGAGGCGATGCTGAAAGAGAGGTGGATACCATGGATACTTTTGCATGTAGCAGCTGGTACTACCTTCGCTATGCTTCAAACAAAATGGATGACAAGCCTTTCGATAAAAAAGTTACCAATAAATGGTTGCCCGTAGATATGTACATTGGTGGACCGGAGCATGCTTGCATGCATCTTTTGTATGCGCGTTTTGTAAACATGGCACTGCATGATTTTGGATATATTGATTTCAAGGAACCTTTCAAGCGACTGATTCACCAGGGTATGGTGACCAAGGATGGTGCAAAAATGAGTAAGAACAAAGGGAACGTGGTTAGTCCTGATTCATTTGTGGATAAATATGGAAGCGATGTTTTTAGAATGTATTTGATGTTTATGGGACCTTTTACCGGTGGTGGTGATTGGAATGACAAAGGTATTACAGGAATTGCGCGTTTTGTAGATAGATTTTGGAAGCTTGTTAGCAATTCTGATGAAGAAGTAGAGGATGTAAATAAACTAAAGAGAAATTTACATAAACTGATGAAGAAGGTAACTGAGGATATAGAGAGATTTCATTTCAATACTGCGATTGCAGCTTTGATGGAGTTTGTGAATTTTGGAATAAAGAACGGAATTGATGGCCCTACAAGGAAAGTTTTGGCGCAGCTGATTGCGCCTTTGGCACCGCATTTGGCTGAAGAATGTTGGGACTTTTTGGGAAAAGATTATAGCATCATGGACAGCGTATGGCCTAGATATGACAAAAAACTGGTCGTTGATAGCAAAGTAAAAATTGGTGTCCAAGTGAATGGAAAGCTTAGAGGAGAAATTGAGATACCAAAGGATTCAGATAAAGAAGAAGCCATCAAGATGGCTAAGGCTTTGCCAAATGTAATCAAATATCTCTCTGAAGGAAAAATTGTTAAAGAAATTTTTGTTCCTGGAAAAATTGTGGGATTCGTTGTGAAGCCTTAGTGATCGTATTTATCTCGTCTGCAGTTACTTGTTAAGTATGCTGAAAACCATGTCCTGATCCAATTCGTCTATTTGCTGCCCCGATTGCAATGTGTTGCACCGTGTAAGCATTGTTCGTGATGCAGGATCGTTTGGCAGAGACTCGAAAGCCTGGATTGCTGTGGCAAAATCTTTTGCCCTATATGCAGCCAGTCCTTTTGCATATGTGGCTAGTGCCGCTGTCGTCTCAGGACTACATTCCTTTGCCAAGCAGACTAATTCAAAAAGTTTTATTGATTCATTCTTTCCCGGAAGTAGTACCGTATCCAATTCTCGCATTACTATATTTTTCTTTTGTTCTTCCGTCATTTTTCCGTCAAAGCCTGCCGCCATTAGGGTTGTTCCATATGTTTTGTTTGCAGAACTTTCCAGTCTGGAAGCTACGTTTACAGTGTCCCCCATCGCTGTATAATCAAACCTGTTTACAGATCCAAAGTTCCCCACAATTGATTCCCCCGTGTTTATTCCGATTCTAAATTCCAAGAATAATTTTCCTTCTTTTGCCCATTTTTCATTCAATCTTTTCAGTCCTTTCCTCATTTCCAGTGCAGCAAGGTGTGCACGGAATATATGGTCCGCCTGCTCAACAGGTGCATTCCAAAACCCCATAATCGCATCACCTTCATACTTATCCACAGTTCCACCCAACTTCTGAATGATTGATTCCATAACAGTGAAGTATTCATTTATTTGGGTCACCCATACATGAATATCCGTCTGTTCTGAAAGAGTGGTAGATCCTTTAATATCCGAAAAGAAAACTGTAATCACTCTTTTTTCGCCTCCAAGTTTCACCATATCCGGACTCATTGCAATCTTCTCAACCAACTCCTTACTCACATAGTGACCAAAGGCCGATTTTATCTCACGCTTTGACCGATCTGAAATGAAATATCTGTAAATCCATGCCGAAATATATGAAAGAATTATCAACAAAAATGGGTAAAACATATTTAGGATCAGTCCCTTTCTATAGAAGAAATGTGCCGCCCCCAGGTATGCAAAAATTGCGAGCAAAATCGCAACAAAGGAGAGAATTATTCTCAGGTAGTTTAGCGCTATTCCAAGTGCCACAGCTAATCCCAAGATTGTCGCCATTTGGCTAAACTTGCCCTGATTTGTGAGAAACTTCCCGTCCAAAAGTGTCTGCATGATATTGGCATGTATCTCTACTCCTGCCATTGGATTCTCGTTTGATCGTGGTGTCAGACCTTTGTCCTGCGCCTCTTTGAAGGAGACGATTCCTATGAGGACTATTTTGTCTGCGAATACGTCAGCAGGAACCATTCCATCATGTACATCCAAGAATGAAATCATCTTGTATCCGAATGAGTCTGCAAAGTAGTTTATTAACATTTTGTCGTCTTCGACTGGGATTTTGTTTTTATCGTATTCACCTAAATACTTCTCTACCGAAGCCAAAGCCAAACTGCCTTTATCTTCGTATCCTAGCTGTGCATGTCTATACACTCCATCATCATCTGTCGTCCCCTGTACGTTTCCCAGCTCTGCGTTCTCTGAGAATTTTTTAAGTGGGTATGCGACTGAATCATCATTTGCGGCAAATGGTAGAACTACATTTCCTGCTTCAGAAATTGCTTCTGCAAACTGCTCATCCCCCTCCGGACTGTATTTGTTTGCATGACTAAACATTATGTCAAAAGCGATCACTTTTGGACCACCCCTCGTTATATTGCTCACAACTCTTGCATAATTATCCCTTTCCCATTGGCTAAATTTCCCTAGTCCAAATGGCTCATCCTGAACAGTTTTATCGTCTATAACTACAAGAACTATTTCGTCAGATGGCTCATTTCTCGTATATAGAGAATCGGCTAGCTTTAGATGCCATGCGCTAAATGTATTTGAGAAAATTAAGGAGATTAGTCCTAGAAAAACACTTAGGGATATGCCGATCAATGCTCCGGCAACTAACTTATTTTTGATCAGTTTATTCATGGTCAAAAAAACAGATTTGCTTATCCATTTAGTATACCACAAAATGAAGCTTATTTTTAGGGGTTTAGTCCTGTTTCAGGGCTTTCTTCACATCTTTTGTAGTTCCATTTGCCATTTTCACCACTTTTCTTCCTGACTCTCTTGCCATTCGTCTGGCTTGTTGTGCCAAAAGCGCTGCAATTATCGCCATCATAGCCATTGGCTCGTAATTTGTGGTTCCGAAAGTAACTTCACAGCCCTGTGACGATGGATTTATCTGTACAACTACTCCATTTTGAGAGTGGACTCCTGTATCTTCTTCGATCTTTGGCTTATCAGGTGCAACACTCTTATCTATCTCCAATGTTGCATTATTTGTATCCAATTCCCCAATATTCTCTATACCTTCGGCCTGCTCGTTTATTGTGGGTGCCTGTATTTTCCCAATACTTATTTCTTCTCCAGTTTCGTAAACATAATGAATCACCTCAAGCTCTCCAGTCCCTCCTATCGCCCTTATTGTCACCTCCCCTGTATCTACTCCCGGCTGAGCTTGCACTATTACGTTGCCAATAGGTTTTAACTGAAAGTTCTTTATGAATACCTTTTCTATCGTTTCAGTTGCCTTGGTAATATCGCATTCCTTCCCTGTCATACACCTAGTTTTCAGCAAAATCTTTGTTGAATCCGGATTCACAAAATGAACGTCTAGGTTCAGATAAACTAAATCACCTTCAGAAGTAATATTCAGAATTATATAATCCACCATGCTATCTTCATACTGAGTAAGGCAAAGGCCTTGAAATCCATCAACTTCTACACCACTAATTATTACCGTCTTGTCTGTACACCTACCTTCAACAACGTCGGCAGCTGCGTCTTTTATTGTGTCATTTACATTCATATCACCTACTATATCTGCATCTTGTTCTGGTATGTCTGTCATTTTGAACGGTTATATTTTTAGCCTTTAGAGTCTAGATATTTGCAGCTTGTTGGTCAATTGATTTTTCCCTGCAAAGCTGTTGATTATATGCTTATTCCAACCCTTTGTCAACTTAAATCCATTGGCTTTTTCTTGCCTTTTCCTGTTGACATTTTGAGCCAAAAGATTATATTTAGTGTAGGGTAACTTTTATATTTATGGATACACAAAATCCTCCACATTTAGGAGCTGTAAGTGAGACTTCCGCTGAGGAATCTACT
>JAUUZY010000025.1 GCA_030592015.1 Candidatus Peregrinibacteria bacterium
AATGGAAGCTTCTTGTTTACTTTTTGGGATTGATGATTTGTCTGGCCCTTCTCTGGAGGGTGCAACATTGGAGATTTTTGAATCTTATGGTTTTGATATTAGTGATGAAGAAGCTATTTGGACTCTTATTGAAGAATATCAGGATGATGCTGATGTTCAAGATGCAGTCATGTCGGCTCTTGAGGAATGTGTTGAAGAGGTTTTTTATGATTGGTTTTTTTCGGATATTTCTGATAATCATGAAAATCGAGAGGCGATAGAATATCTTTATGATGAAGGAATTATTGATGGTTATGGTGATGGAACTTTTGGGCCGGACAATCTTATCAATAGAGCTGAGTTTACTAAGATATTGGTTGAAGGGGCTATAGGGGATGGTTTTCTTTTTGCTCAGTTAGGTTGTTTTCCGGATGTTAAAGGTGGTGAATGGTATGCGCTTTATGTTTGTTATGCAAAAGAGCATGGATGGGTTGATGGTTATGATGATGGACTCTTTCGTCCAGAGCAGCCTGTGAATAAGGTGGAGGCGATTAAGATGCTTTTAAATGCAAATGGTATTGAAGTTCCGGAAAGTGTTTTGATTGATCCATTTTTTGATACTCCAAAAAATGCGTGGTATGCGCCATATATCGAGAAAGCCAAAGATATGGGGATTTTGGAAGAAACTGGTTTTAACTTTTTTCCGGCTAACAATATGACAAGAGCTGGGGTTAGTGAAAATATGTATAGAATTTTGACTTTTAATTATTTGTTGAACGATGAAGAGTTTTTGGGCTGGATTGATGAATTGAGAGATGAAAAAGCTGAAGGTCATGAGGATTATTCTATGCCTGATTCTTCTAGTTATATTTTTGATTTGCAAATTCAATGCGAGGATGCAAATTATGAACTTTTGGAGAAACTTTATCTAAGAGGTTTATTGAGTGATCATTATTATCCTTATCTAGAGGGAATTAGTGATCCTTTTACTTTTATTTTCCTTAATGCTAATGATAAGCCCTTCCATGTAGCTGCGAATAGTGGCTGTGTGGACCTTGTGTCAAATTATTTGGCTGAAGGTCAGGATATCGATGATCTTGTCGGTTATGGAGGCAAGGCAGCATTACATATTGCTGTGGATAATGCTGATATGGATATGGTGAAGTTTTTGATTGATGAAGGAGCTGATGTGAATATAAAAGTTGCGAGTTTTTCATTTTTAGTACCGGATTCTACTCCGTTGTATTTTGCTGTTACAAATGAGAATTTAGAGATGGTGAATTTTCTGATTGATAATGGTGCTGATATTGAAGATGTTTCGTATTATGATTCAGCTTTGTATCTTGCTGTTTCTAGTGGGAATATTGATCTTGTTGAAGTGATTTTGGATAACGGAGCTGATATTGATGCTGTATATGCCTATTATGAAGAGACGCTTTTGATGATTGTGTTAGAAGAAGAGAGGTGGGATATGGCAGTGTTCTTGATTAATGAAGGAGCTGATTTGACTCTTGCTAATATTGATGGAGAAATTGCATTGCATATTGCTGTGTCTGTTGGAAATTTGGAGCTAGTAGAGCTGATTCTTGATAAAGGATCAGATATCAATGTTCTTGTCTATGAAGGGTATGGATTGTTGCATTATGCTGTTCACTTTGATCAAATAGAGATTGCTGAATTTCTGATTGAAGAAGGACTTGATGTAAATCTTCTTACTTTGGATGGATTTACTCCTTTAGACTTTGTTGAGAGTAATGAAATGGAATTGTTTTTGTTAGATCTTGGAGCAGAGCTTGGAGGTGGAGAGATCTAGAGTCCTTCAAGGCCTTTGTATAGGAGGTTTAGCATTATGAAGTAGCTTAGTGATCCTAGGACTATTGTTCCTAGCATTCCCCATGCTATTGATCTCAAGACTTTTCCTTTTTTGGAGAATTTGAATCCTGCTACGCAAAGTGCGATTGTGAGAATGAGTGCTACCCATATTCCCAGTTCTTGCAATATTTGTACCAGTATCGCAAAAGTAATGCTTGTTATGAATATTCCAAAAAGTACTCCTGAGATTTTTGTAAGTAAATTTGTGTGATTTTCTTTTTCCATAGCTTTTAAGAGAAATATTTTGCAGCGTTTTTGAAAATTTCCAGTCCTGCACCTTCTTTTGGTAACTCTTTTCCTTCACGAATCAGTTTCTCTTTTTTTAGTTCCCATCCATCTTCGTTTGTGAAGCTATTGAACCTTTCCGGATGTGGCATCATTCCAAAAATTCGTCCACTTTCGTCGCATATCCCCGCGATATCCTCCATTGCTCCATTTGGATTGAATGGAAGTTCTCCGTTTGCCGGTGAGCCGTCTTCTTTTACGTATTTGAATGCAATTTGATTGTTTGCTTTTATTTTATTTAGCGTTTCAGATTCTGTATAAAAATTTCCTTCTCCGTGTGCAATTGGTACGTGAATTATATCTATGTTTTTTGTCCAAATACATTTTTCTGAACTGTTTTTTAAGTGTACCCATCTGCATTCGTATCTAACCGTTGAATTGTGCATGAGAACCGCTTCTCTTTTTCCGTATTGCATGTCTGTTGCCGGTACCAATCCTAAGTTTGTAAGGATTTGGAATCCGTTACATATTCCTATTATCAGTTTGTCTTCTTGCGCAAATTTTAGTAATTCTTCGTTCAAATTGTTTTTTGCTTTGTTTGCCAATGCGTTTCCTGAACCTGTGTCGTCTCCGTATGAAAATCCGCCGGGGATTGCCATTATTTGATAGTCGCTAAGTTTTTTGTTTCCATCAATTAGGTCATTGATGTGAACAACTTCAGCAGTGGATCCTGCGCGTTCAAAACATCGAGCTGTCTCTACTTCACAGTTTATTCCGTAGCCTGTAATGATGATTGCTTTTGGCTCCATATCTTAATATTTTTTAAATGTTTTTCTGTATGCTTCGTCTAAGGTTTTTACGTTTGTTTTTATCAATTCATTTCCATCGAATCCTTTTAGTACAAAATTTTGATCTTCTGTAGCTTTTCCGATTTCTGCGAATGGAATTCCTTCAAATAGTTTTTCAAATTCATCTTTTTTATTCGGATCTATTGTGACTATGAAACGTGATTGAGTTTCAGAATAAAGTAGGTGATCTTCTCGTTCAATGTCATCTGATTTTGGCACAAGACTCAAGTTTATTTCCATTCCAAGTTGTCCTGCTATGGCCTTTTTTGCTAATGCTGGAGCGATTCCTCCGATTCCCGGACTTAGAGATGATGCGATCAATCTTTTGTCTATTGCTTCAGAGAATTTTTTGTAAATTTCTAAGGCTTTCTCACTATTTACCTCTGGAACTTTGTTTCCGATTGCAGTTTCTTTGTTCTTTTCATTTTGATATTGGACATATTCGCTGGCTCCGAGTTCACTCTTTGTTTCTCCAATTATATATACTAAATCTCCTGCAATTTTTGTGTCGAGTGATACGGATTTTGTAATGTCGTCTATTACTCCTAGTGATGAAACCAATAGGGTAGGGGGGATGGAAATTTTTATAGGATTTCCGTCTTTATCAAACCCTTTGAAGTCGTTGAACATGGAATCTTTTCCGGAAATGTATGGTGTTCCGTATGAAACTGCGTAGTCATAACATGCTTTTGCTGCTGCCTTCAGCTGTCCAAGTCGTTCTTCTTCGTTTGAACTGCACCAACAGAAGTTGTCCATAATTGCCAGGTAATCCATATTTGCTCCGACTGCTATTGCGTTTCTGATTGCTGTGTCGATAGCGCATGCTGCCATATGGTATGTGTCGATATCTGAGTATGTTGGATTGATTCCTTGTGAGCATATTATTCCTTTTTCTGAATCTATGAATGGTTTTGTTACTGAAGCTGTTCCGTTCACTTTCCCTTTTCCTTGTAGTGGTTTTACGGTTGATCCTCCTTGTACGTTGTAGTCGTATTGGTATGAAATGAATTCGAAACTGCAGAGATTTGGTCGTGCGATCATGTCCAGTAGTGCAGCGCTTTGGTCTTGTGGCTGGCTGAATGAAGGTTCTTCGTGTGTCTCTTTTGTATATGTTGTTGTGAGTGTTTTTGGAGGGATTCCGTCGTGGAGAAAGTCCATTTCGATATCCATTATGGTTTCTCCGTTATGATTTACAATACATCTTCCACTGTCGTTAAATGTTCCTATTACCGCTGTTTCTACACCACGTTTTTCCATTAATTTTTTAAATTGCTCCAGTTTTTCTGATGGAATTGAAAGTGTCATCCTTTCCTGAGATTCGCTAATCCATATTTTCCATGGTTCTAGGTTTGGATATTTTAGTGGTACTTTTTCTAATTCTACTGTGCATCCTCCACATTCCTTTGCCATTTCAGCTACAGAGCATGATATTCCGCCGGCCCCGTTATCTGTGATGCTGTTGTACAATCCTAGATCTCTTGCTTCTTTTATTATCGCGTCTGACATCTTTTTCTGTGTGATAGGATCTCCGATCTGTACTGCAGTTGCAGGGCTTCCTGAACTGAGTGCTTCAGATGAGAACGTTGCTCCGTGTATTCCGTCTTGTCCTACTCTTCCTCCTGTTACTACTATTTTGTCTCCGCTTCTTGCTGCTTTTTCCCAGCTTGGTTTTCCGTTTATTTCTTTGGGGATTAGTCCGACTGTTCCTACGAATACTAGTGGTTTTCCTTTGTATCTATCGTTGAAGCAAAGGAATCCTTGTGGTGTAGGGATTCCGCTTTGGTTTCCTCCTGAATTTACTCCTGCTATCAATCCTTCAAAAATTCTTTTTGGTGAGAGCATTTTGTTTGTAAGTTTTTTGTCTCTGTACAGCTCTTCATTGTCGTCCGGGTATCCAACACAGAACCCGTATTTGTTTAGTACCGGTTTTGCGCCCATTCCAAATCCCATTGTGTCTCTATTTACTCCCACAATCCCTGTAATAGATCCTCCAAACGGGTCTAGTGCGGATGGACTGTTGTGTGTTTCCGCTTTGTCAGTTATTACCCAGTTTTCGTCGAATATTATTCCTCCTGAGTTGTCTGAGAATACAGAAACGCAGAAGTCTTTGTCTCCTTTTGCTTTGCGAATTTCGTGTGTTGCTCTTTTTATGTAGCCTTTGTATAGGCCGTCTTTTACTTCATCTATTTCTGATGCGAAAATTGTATGTTTGCAGTGTTCTGACCATGTTTGTGCTAGTGATTCGATCTCTATATCTTTTGGATTTCTACCTTCTTTTTTGAAATAGTCCTGAATGGCGTATAGCGATGGTTTGTCCAAGGCCAACGGCCCTCTTCGTGATCCATCCTGGTCTAATATTCCTTCTTTTCCGAGTTTTATTAGTTCTTCTTCAGAAAGATTCAAGTTTACTTCATCCGCTGTGGGGTGAGATTTTAGTTTTACCTTTGGTACTACTGTGTCCATTCCTTTTTCAGATGCAAACTGCTCGTGGCTCTTTACATGAATTCTTTGAATCAGGCTATTTGCTATTTTATTTCCCAATATTTCCACTTGTTCTTTTGTGAGTTCTCCGCTTAGGAAGATAAGAGTAGAAGTGTGGACACTTTCTTCGTCTTTGAACTTTGTTTTTAGTAGGTCTTCGATGCTTTCTTGTGCTGTTGAGGCTACATTGTCTGTAACTCCCGGCAGGAATCCTATTTCCAATGCGAAGTCGAAAGTTATTTCATTATTTGGAGTATTTACTGCGAAGTTTTGCGAAATCGGATTGGATAGCGCTTCTGCAATGGTTTCTAAATCGTGATGAGTGAAGTGTTTATTTACAGTATAAACATCAGCAACTGTGGCTGAGCTTACTAGAAAATTGGAGTTCTTAAGCTTTTCCAGCATTATCTGAGACTTCGTATCGTTTACTTTTGTGAATATTTCAATGCGATTTTCCATATTTTAGCTGAAATTAAAAGAGTCTTTGCCCATTCACAAAGTATCATTCTTGTTTTTGTCTGGCAATTGAAAATTTGAGCTTTGGGTGTTGTTTGGAAGGCTTGTTTGTGGTATACTGTAGGGAAAACTTGAGTTTTTACTGCTCAATAAAAACAAAAATGAAAAGAAAAAAGTTTGAAAAATTTGAGATCACTAAAAGGCTTATTTTTCAGGAGAAATTTGAGAGCAGTGCTGTGCCTGAAACGGCTAAGGCAAAGGAAGAAGTTCCTCAAAAACCTGAAGAAGTGAAAAAAATTATAGTTACGGATGAGGATGTAAAAGCAGGGATTGCGCGTATTGCTGCGAAGATCGATAGGTCTCCTGTTGGGGATAAATACAAGGATCAGATGCGGACTGAGTTGTCCAAATTTTCAGAGTCCAGATTGGCAAAGCTTAGGGCTATTGATGACGATTCTGATGAACGTTTGAAGAGCTTTGAGAAGAGTTTGCAGGGTGATCTTGATAGTTTTACAGAAACAAATCCTCGAGTTAGTGAGATTATTGCGGCTGTTGAGCCTTTGCTTACGAATAAGACGAAGATCAATCAGTTAACTGATCTTGTAAGTTTACGACCGGATGGTCCTATTAATGAGAATTTTGTTAGGGAGTTTAGTAGTCTGGTGGATGTGGATATTTTGAAAAAGGTTTTGGGAGTTTCTGAGAAAGGTGTTGGAGTGGAGACTTTGAATAAATTGGGTGCTTTGTTGATGGGGATAGGGCCACAGGAGAAGGTGAAATCTGCTGATTTAACTTTTAGGCGTGGTGAGGAAGTTTCTGAAGAGGAGAAATATGCAGTTGCGCATAAAGTGCTTATATCTGATGTGATTGGGGAGGCATTGGGAGATGAGGAATTGTTTGCGGAGGATATCGAGGGGCTTCTAAGAAAATATGGTTTTAAGGAAAAGGATCTTGCTCTAATTCAAAGGAAATTGGCTGGGTCTGAGGTCGAGATTCAGCTTATGGAGCTTAGGCTGGAAGATGAATTTCGTAGCATTACGGGGCAGCTGAATTTGTCGGGTTCTGAAGATCAGAGTGTTTTTAAGTCCCTGGAGAGATTGTATTTACTGGGTCTTGTCTTTGATGATCAGGTACGGATGGATGGTGCAATGGAAATGCTTGAGGGGTATATAGACAAGAATTCTGATCGATTGTTTGTATTGGAATTTTCGTCGATTAGTGAGCGAGAAAGGGGGCTAAAGGAGAAGGAGGGTACATTGCGGATGGAGGAGCAGGATTTAGCGAGTTCTATTAAGCTGAAAGAAGATAAAATTCTTCAAATGGTGAAGAAAAATTTAGGAATTTCTGAAGAGATTTTTTTATCTATTACAGATATTGAGGCTGATGATGAATATATCGATGCTGCGTTGAAGGAACTTGATGAGATGAAGGGAAAACATTTTGTTGCTTGGGAGAAATTGAAGGCAAGTGAGGCTGATTTGGGGCAGATAGCTTTGGAAAAAGAATTTATCAAATATGAGCAGATGAATGCTCTGGGATTACGTTCTTTTACTTTGGATAAGCAATTGCTTGAAATCAATGTACAGAGGCAGGGTGAGATTAGTGAAGCATGGAGTCGTGGGAATGAGAGTGGTGATGAGAACTTGAAACGATTGATTGAGCAGCGTGAGCTTGCAATTGCAGATGCGCAGGAAAGGATGCAGGAAAGGGCTGATTCGGGCGAGATTTCGTCTTTTGAGGCGAAATATTATTTGAGTAAACATAGTGAAGCTTTGGCTGAGGCGGTTGATAAATATAGTCGCAATTCTTTGCTTTTAGACTTTACGAAGCAGTATCAGGGGCGGAAGAACTTGGAAGAGATTCGGAGTGAAGGATTTGAAGGGCGTGAGGCGATTTTGAGCTTTGCTAAGTTGCGTAAGGCAGGTGTTAAGGGGGTGAGTTTGGAGCAGGTGGAGGGACTTATGGAACGAGATGTAGATGTTACGGTTGATGTGATTAAAGCGATGCAGGAGAGTGGAGATTTGATTGAACTTGAAAAAATTGGGGATAAAGAGTTGAAAGGATTGAAGCCGATTGAGAGAGTTCAAACAGCGAAGAATCATTTGAAACCTTTATTGAAAAAGGCAGGTTCCTATCGTGAAGCTTTGTTTAATAATTATTCTGGGCGAATTCCAGCAGATAATCCGAATTTTGCAGAGGCTTTGAAGATTTTGAATCGTGTTGAGGGTGAAGGAAATACTAAACTTTTGACTGAACGTGGAAATGAAATGAAAGTTGTGGAGGATGTAGATGCTGATTTGCGTAGGGTTGCAAATTTACTATTGGGCTTGGAGATAGAATATTCCAAGATGATTGGAGCTGACAAGAGAGCTCCTGAGAACTTGCGAAAATTGGCGGAAAAGAATGGCTATACGCCAGTTTTGATTCGAAATGCTGGAGCTTATGAAGGAGTAAATGTAGAAAAACGTGAAAATAATGGATCTAAAAATGCACATTGGCTTTTGGCAAAGAAAGGTGATGATGGAGTGCTCAGATTTATAAGTCCGGTGACTTTGGGAATTACTTTAGATGAAGATAAGCCAAAGAAAGTTAAAAAGAAGGAAAGGGAAAGGACCTGGAAGGAAGCTGCTCTTGAGGCATATGATCAACCGGCGACTTTGCTTGGAGCAAAGTATAAATTTTCTGGAGAGAAGAAAAAGGTAATTGATCCTTCGTTGAAACATGAGCAAGAATGGTCTGAACAATCTGCGATTTTACGATCATTGAGTGGTCGAAAAGGGGAGTTTTATGTGACTGATCGAGAAACAGAATTAAAGAGTTTTGTGGGTGAGCTTCAGATGGAAGATGAACGAGGAATGAGGTCGGATGAATCTAAAGGTGAGCTTGTGAAGGCGATTCAGACGAATCCAAATTTACGACAGTTGCGAGAGTCGGCAGTGCCAATGGCTAAGGGAATGGGAAAGATTCATAAAATGTTGCAAGGGGTAGCTGGGGGGAATAAGACACAGGCTTTTGTTGATAGTTTGAAGCAGGAAGCGTTGGGGATAGTGCGTTCGGATAAATTGGGAGAAGTTCGTACTGCTATGGCTGCGGCAAAGATGGATATGGATAAATTGCGGGATTTCTCTTCCGGGAATGTAGATGATGAATTTGAAACTTTTATTAATCAAACTGTGAGACAGCTTTCACAGGTTGAGGCTGCTTGTATGCAAGTGGAGAGTTTTGCTAAGTCTATTTCTGCGATTCATGCTGATAATCTTGAGGAGTGGGCGAAGCGGGATGGTTTGATAATGGCCGGTTCTGTGCTTGGAGCAGTTTTGATTATGACTGGTATTGGTGCTCCGCAAGGATCTGCTCTTGTTGGCTTGGCTGTGACGTCTGCAGTGGCTTCGGCTGGTGGTTTGCTGGGGGGAGAAATTGCGAAATTTGCTTCGGATGAGATTTTTGATACCGGTTTGAAGAGTGCGTTTCAGATTTATTTGGAGAATCCCAATAGGGAGGCTTTTCACGATATGATGATGAATTATGGTCAGCAGTGGGGAATGTCGACTGCACAGATGTTTGTGTTTATGGGGCTTGGTAAGATGGTTGGATCTGCTTTGGCTCAAGCTGGAGAGAAGGGAGTTTTTCTACTTGGAAATTTGGCCAAGCATTTGCAGACTGTAATGAAGGGGGTTAGGTTGGATTTTGTAAGTCCTACAACCGCAGTAGGAAAGATTGCACATGAAACGATTCAGGAATTTATTGAAGAATTCTTGCAATCCGGTATGGAGCAAATTGATCCTGTGCTTGGTTTTGTTGGAAATGTGCTTTTGGCAACAGGGGGCGGAGATATAAGGACAAATGTGAAAACTAAGATTAGTGGACAGTCGGTTTTTAATGGGGCAAGTGGTGAGAAAGTTATTTCGCATGAACTTCTCTATGACCAGAAGGATTTTGATGCTTTACTGGCAGAGCAGAAGGCGGAATTTGGTGAGGAGGCTGTGAAATTGGATGATGATGGGAATATTGTGGTTGAATTTACTGCGAGTATTGAAGGAACGAAAAAAGTTTTTCATAGAAGACGGGTGTTTAAGTTGAGTGGGGAAGCTGTTTTTGCTAAGCAGGGAGAGCGATTAGATCCAAGTTTTGCAGATCTTAATGAAGCTGTGAAAAATCCAAGTTTAGCTGCGAAATTTGATAGTGCTTTGTTGGATGTGGTTAAGGATATCAATAAGTTGCAGCGGATTTTTAAGATTGATAAAGCGAGGGAAGTTGCTGCTAAATGGGGAGAATTGTCGGTTGAGATTAAAGGTAGATACAAGAAGGTTACAGTTTATGTTAGCAATCTTATATCTGTTTGGAATCTAGAATTAAAAAAGGGATTTGATATTGGACTGTCTGAAACTATGGATTCTCCAGGTTCTGAGCCTGGTTTGGCAAAATCTAAAGAAAGTGAAATAGAAACAGGAAAGATTCCTAAAAAAACGGATCGTTTGGTTGCTAGAAAAAGTTCAGGTACTGGTGAAATGCAGAGAGTTAAGGTTGAAGGAGTGAAAGAGGCAAGAGAAAGATTGTTTAGAATGAAATATAGAAAGCTGAATGATGATTTGGAATCTAATTTTGAAAAATTAAAAAAACGTGAGTCCGAAGGATTAATAACTGAGTCTCAACGGCTTGAAGAAGAGGTTTTATATATAAGGGAAAAGATAGCTAAAACTAAAGAGACAGTAGAGGATATATTTTTCAATGTAAGAAATGTGAATTTTCAGGCTCGTGAAGAAAAATTTTATCAAAAGACTGAGACTGCAAGGAAAATGATTTCGGATAGACTAAAAGAAATAAAGCATATAAAGAGCCTTGAAGAGCCTATGCACATTCGGAAAGAGGAAAAACCTCTTGTTTTGGAAAGTGAATTGAGTAAAGAAGATGGTGCTTTATATAAAGAATTGTGGCCTGAAGGGATGAAGTTTAGTAGTGGAGCAAACGTGAACTCTTCATTTCATGTAGCTTTAAATCTTATAAAAAATAGTATTGATGGTCCTAAATTGCTTTTAGGAATGATTCATAAATCTGGAAAAAATTGGACTGTGGAAATTCCTGGAGCAAGTTATGTCGTTGAAATTTCTTCTGATAAGCTGGGGAAGGAAAATGGGCAGATGGGAGATTTGCTTTTGGAAGCTGCTTTTAATGAATATAAAAAATTTGAATCATTTGGAGATATGGAGCCTGGAGAAATTGCTTTGAAGTTTTTAAGGCAGGACGGTCTATTGCATTATAATCCAGTTACTCCAGTTAAGAGTGATAAAAATTTGATAGAGCGAAATAATTTGGAAGTAAGGACGGAGATGTTGTTGAATAATAAGAATCCACTTTATGATGAGGAATTATTGCTTAGGGCTCGTACAGCTACAGACCTGGGGAGAGATGGGCATTTAAAGCCAAATCATGACTATATAGTTGTGTCTGCTGATTATAATAGGGACATAGTTGAAGTGGCTGATTCTGAAAATATGGGGGTTAGGATTGAAATGAATTATATGCAATTCATGGAGTATTTTTCCGAGACTGAAGGAATAATGATTCGTGAAAGAGTAATTAAAGCACCCAAACAGGCTTATAGTAGCAATCTGTCTGAAGACATGCTTCTTGAGGATATGCTTTCGGATACTATAACAACCGATCGTTTATATCCTATTGATACGCTTGATTTTGCAGCAAAATCTAGAGTGGATGTTCCGATGGCCAAAATTGAGGGCCCTGAAGTTCTTGATGTAAAAGTGGAGAAATCTGTAGCGTCTATAAAGGACTATAGTGATTTGGCGACTTTTGAAAATGCTGTGATTGAATTGAATGAGAGATTCGCATCGGGAGCCCTTAGTAAAGAGGCTTATTTGTCACTTAAAAAAGGTCTTCATAGACAGCGTTATTTAGATCTGATGGGGCATGTTATGACGGAGGCCGAGAAGTGGCTTTCTGATCCGAAAAATGCTGATAAATCTGCTCCTGCTATTCGTAGATATTTGGAGAAGGTTTGTTCTACGACCAAAAAGATGGAATTAAGTTCTGTTCAGAAAGAGATTTTGAAAAAGGCTGTGAACAAATTTGTCGCTGATAGAAATATTATTAGGAGGAGGACCCTGACTCTCAAAAATAATAATGTTGAAAAGCGAGTCTTGCTTGATGATCTTCGTATTCCTAAGACAGTCTCGTTAGAGGATGTGAAAATTGATACAAGCAATCCTGTTGCAATTGGAATTATCTTTAAAAATGAAGAGGATTTTGTGGATTTCTATATGTTTGGCGATACTGATCCAAATGAAAGAGCGATGGTGAGAAATATGGGGGCATTCTTTACTACAGGGATGAGTTTTAAAGATAAAGGTTTGGACCTGAAAGTATTTGCAGTGAAAGGCTTTGATCATCGGTCTGATAGTGTTACTCATGAGCTCCAGCATTTAATGTTTAAGAATTATTTTAATCCGATGCTTTATGCGAGGAGGCCTATAGAAGGTGGGGTAATGTCGATTCTGGATAATGAAAATTACACATTTGGGCAGAAGGTGAGAATGTTGAAGGAGGGACCTGCGTCTTTTATGACTGAAGGGGATATTGCATTTATGTTGGGAGATCATCAATTTTTGAAAGAGAAGAAAAGATATTTGATGGACGAGACTTTGACCTATTTAAAAACTGGGGTCTTTAGGTTTGATGAAATTTCTTTGATTGGAGCAGATATAAGTCGTGTAGGATTTAAGAGTAAGGATAACACTGAGCGACTTCGAAGAACTTATGAGCAAGTAACTTTTGAGCTAAATCGGCTGAGGAGTTCAGGCTATAAGCCTTTGGATTTGTACCATAAGTTAAAGACTGCTAAGAGTATTGAGAATCTTGTTGAAACTTTGCAAAGTATTGGAGCTAGACCTGTTGAGGATTCTGCTAGCTTGGCTGCTTCGTTGGAGACTGTTTCAGAGAAGGATCGCGCTGATCTTGAAAGTTTAGGGTATTTGTATGATGTTGATTCGCTTAGTGAAATATCTGTCTCTGGTGCTGA
>JAUUZY010000021.1 GCA_030592015.1 Candidatus Peregrinibacteria bacterium
CTTTGACAGTGCTTTTTCTTTTACTTCTTGGTGAATTTTACGTAATTTTGCTTGGGACATCGTGTTTTGGTTAGGTTTAAGCGATTTAACACTAGCACGGTGTCCTAAATGTCTGTGTACTATATAGTTTTTACCCCTTCCCTACTTGCTTTATCCGCGCAGTTGTGGTATAATTTACTAAGTTATAAAACAAAAATAACCAAAATAAAAATGCAGAACCCAGAACAAGCGCCTATGGATGCGCAGACTCCACAGCCGGCACCAATTCAAACGCCAGCCCCTGGAATGACCCCTCCTGTAGCGCCAAAGCCTAAATCAAAGGCTAAACTCTTTATAGTCCTCGGACTTATACTGGCTATCGTTGCCGGCGCCCTTCTTTATTTCTTTGTCTTCAAGACAGCTGATGACGGTGGTGCCCCACCTAGCTTGAGCTTTGAATCTTCTGGATTGCAAGGTTTTATCGGAGTTGACAAGACTATAAAAATGACACTATCTAGCGGAGAAACATATACCGTTGATGGTAAGTTTTTAGAGTTTGATGGGGATGATCGAAATGATACCCCTAAGGGAAATAGTGCCTTAGCTGCTGCTGGTGTTCCTCTTGATATTACTCCTGGAACAATGATTTATTTTCCGGAGGATACTCCTAGAGGTGACGTTATAAAGAGATCTCAAGTTTCTGCTAATGAGCTTGGTTTTCTAGCTTATACTGTTAGTTGGGAACCTAGTGCGAAATCGAATGGAATGATAGAACCGTTTCATTTGATGCCGGAAAGTGTATTTGGTTCATTTGGTGTTACAGGTGTAACTGAAACTTCAATTATTCCTAAGAATACTATTCAGGCTGTATATTTTGCAAAAGCTGATCCAAACGATGAGACTGTTCTAAGTGCTAAGGGACTTGGTCTAAAAATACATGGTGCCCTTGATGGAAGCACTCCACCTGAGAATTTCTCATTTGATGAAACTACTGCAATGCCAGATACTTGGTATTTGGTAACTGCTCCACATAGAGATTTGCATAATTTTGTTTCTAGTTGTAAGGATGAAGTTAAATCTGTTTGGTATCAAACAGGGCTTCTATTTGGTCAATTTGAAAAGGCTGATTTGGATAATTTTGCAATGAATGAGGATTTCTATTTTGCGTGGATAAAGACTGCTGACAATTATTCTGGATGTTCTGCTGATACTGGTGTTACTACTATTGATATGCAGCCTAAGGATCCAGTTGTTGATCCTCCCCCAATTGAGCTTAGAGAAAAACTTGTTGCGGATTTTCAAGCTACAATAGATGCATGTATGTCTAGACTGTCTGGGCAAAGTAAATGTATGAACTTAGCCGTAGAAAAAATGGGTCCTGTTTTGCAGATAATGTGGGAAAAATGTTCTGCTGATTCAGCTCCAATTGATCAATCTTATGCGTGCTTAGTAAGTCAATTACCTAATATTCCTGAAGAAGACTTTATTGTTCAGGATCTTATTGCACCTGCTGAATCCGATACTACGTTGACTATTCCTGGTGATTTAAGTCGCCCTACGACTACTGAGCCAGATACATCGACTGATCTTAGTAATGATCTTGATACAAGTCTTTTCGCCCCAACCGGCGATTCTACACTTTCTCTAGGTGAACCTGCTGTAGATGTGGCTTCAGATACGAGAATAGGGGTTGAGTCAGTAATTGTTGACTGTGAGGTTTCTCCTGATGTCACGAAATGTTTAGGTTCTCTTATGGGTAATTATGAATCTGACGGTGCTGTTGAAGCGTGGTCACTTTGTAGAATTCCATCTGGTAAGCTTGAAATATATACATCTGCTGAATGTTTACTAGCTCGTTTTGAGACTCAGGGATTGACTGATGAAGATTTCAGTTTGGATCCTCCTGCTGATGACACTGAATTTGCTACTAGGCCTCCTGCTGATCCTGTAGTAGCTGACGACACTGCCATTGATACGGTTGCTGAAGTTGAGGCTGCTGTTAGGGCTTGTGATCTAGAGGCTGATCAACTTGCTTGTCATACCGCTGTGTTCGCTAACTACATAGATCCTGATGTTATTGCTGTCTGGGACGCTTGTAAGGGGGTCTCATATGCAAAAATTGACTCATGTCTTCTTCCTAAAATTGCTGACTTAACTAATGAGGATTTTGGAGGTGATGCTGGTGACACTGACTCAAGCCTTTCTCTTGGTGATTCGGATGATTCAGCGCCTGCTGATGACACTGAATTTGCTACTAGGCCTGCTGCTGATGAGACTGCGCCTGTAGATTTCCCAACTACTGTTGATGGTGTTTTGGAAGCCGTTGCTGCTTGTAACGATGATCAGGTATGTTTGTCTGATCTAATGGCTAATTATATTGATAGTTCTGAGCTTGTCAGTGGTATATGGACTGAATGTGAGCCTCCGGATACTACGAAACCATACCTTACTACTTCTCAATGTCTGACTAATTTTGTTCGTAACCTTACAAATTCAGAATTTGGTGGTACTAATGAACTTACTGCTGCAGATGATGATTCTGTTGCTGATTTTCCTAATACAACAGCTGATGTTTTGGCCGCGATTACTGCTTGTAACGATAATCAGCTATGTTTGTCTGACCTGATGGCTAATTATGTTGAAGGTTCTACAGCTGTCAGTGATATATGGGCTGAATGTGAACCTCCGGATACTACGAAACCATATCTTACTACTTCTCAATGTCTGACTAATTTTGTTCGTAACCTTCCTAATTCTGAATTTGGTGGTTCTGACCTTTAAGTTGGTTTCAATTTTCAAAAATAAAAATAACCTAAAATAAAAATGGAAAGTCCAGAGCAAGCGCCAATGAACGCGCAAACTCCACAGCCGGCACCAGTTCAAACGCCAGCTCCTGGAATGACCCCTCCTGTAGCGCCAAAGCCTAAATCAAAGGCTAAACTCTTTGTAGTCCTCGGACTACTGCTGGCTATCGTTGCCGGTGCCCTTCTTTATTTCTTTGTCTTCAAGACAGCTGATGACGGTGGTGCCCCACCTAACTTGAGCTTTGAATCCTCTGGATTGCAGGGGTTTATCGGAGTTGATAAGACTGTAAAAATGACTTTACCTAGTGGAAAAACATATACCGTTGATGGTCAATTTATTGAAATAGTGGAAGCAGACAGAAATGATACCCCTAAGGGAAATAGTGCCTTAGCTGCTGCTGGTGTTCCTCTTGATATTACTCCTGGAACAATGATTTATTTTCCGGAGGATACAAATAGAGGTGATGTGATTAAGAGAGCTCAGGTAACTGGGAATGAACTTGGTTTTCTAGGATATACTGCAAGTTGGGAACCTAGTGCGAAATCAACTGGAATGATAGAACCTTTTCATTTGATGCCGGAAAGTGTTTTTGGTTCATTCGGTGTTACCGGTGTAACTGAAACTGAGGCTTTACCTGCTGGAACTATCCAAGCTGTATATTTTGCAAAGGCTAACCCGAAGGATGAAACTCTTCTAAGTGGCAAGGGACTTGCTCTGAAAATACATGGTGCGCTTGATGGAAGCACTCCACCTGCTAATTTTTCTTTTGATGCGTCTACTGCAATGCCAGATACTTGGTATTTGGTAACTGCTCCACATAGAGATTTGCGTAATTTTGTTTCTAGTTGTAGGGATGAAGTTAAATCTGTTTGGTACCAAACAGGGCTTCTATTTGGTCAATTTGAAAAGGCTGATTTGGATAATTTTGCGATGAATGAAGATTTCTATTTTGCATGGATAAAGACTGCTGACAATTATTCTGGATGTTCTGCTAGTTCTTCTTTAACTACTATTGATATGCAGCCTAAGGATCCTGTTAAGGACGACCCTTTTGTTAAGGACGACCCTTTTGTTAAGGATGACCCTTTTGTTAAGGATGACCCTTTTGTTAAGGATGACCCTTTTGTTAAGGATGACCCTTTTGTTAAAGATGACCCTTTTGTTGATGCGCTTACTAAAGTAACTGTTGTTGATACTCAGCCCGTTGTTAGAGGTGAACTTCTCCTTGATAAGGAGCCCGTTGTTGATACTCAGCCTGTTGTTGCAGATAAAGCTATGATTTACAAGGCTACTGATGATACTTTTAGCTATGGTGAATTAAACACATCTTCTGACTTTGATGCTTTACTTGGAGCAAAAGCCGTTGACTATGCATTGCTAGGTGATGCACTGCCCGAGGATGATGGCTCTGCTATTCCTCTTTTTGACTTTGAACCTTCAACACGTTTGCTTAAAGTAGACTCTCTTGATCTTAACTATGCTATGTTTGACATTCCTGAGTATACAACTCAGCTTGTGAGTAAAATTGCATCTTCTTGTGGTTCTTATGGCAATCAATGTTCAATCGATTTGCTTAGAAAATTTGGACCGTTTTACTTGAATAATATAACTAATGACCCTCCTTATTCTCCTAAACAGGGACCTCAATTGAGCACAGTGTTTGATGGTTGTGCTAATGCCCAGTCTCAACTTCAATGTGCTGATGATATATTGAAGGAATATCCTCATTATAAATATGAGGAGCTCGTTTATGGCTGTGTTGATGAATATACTGAAAGTGGTGATCCCCTTTGGATTGATCCGGTTTGCTTTGACAACTTGTTAGGTAGCTATGATTTCGACCTTACCCCTTTCCCTGAGAGTATTCTTAGTGCTGATAGAACTAACTTTGACTTCGATGAGGTTAGAACCCATGTGCGTGACTTCCTTAATGAGCGTGCATGTATTGATGAATCTGATGGACGTTTCAATTTTATCCCTTCTTACCTTTATCAGTGTAATGATAATTTGTATAGATTGTATGGAGATAGTCCGTATCTAGGATACTGTAATCTTTACTCAGATGAAGTTGCCCTTGGAACTAAATTTCTAGCTAAAATCCTTTATACCAACCATTATTATCGTTATGAATGTACTGATGCTGGATGGCGTGGAACTGCTTGTACTGAGGGAGAGGTAAACACCCAAAGTACTCCTAATGGATCTTCTATTCGCTTGGAATGTGAGCAGAATGGTCGAACTTGGCTTTTGGAGGGCTATCATGACTAGTGAACAAATAAATTAAAAATAAAAATAAATAACCAAAAAAAAATGCAAAACCCAGAACAACAGCCTATGGAGACTGAAACTCCTCAACCGGCACCAAATATGGCGCCTGTAGTTGGAATGACTCCTCCAGTAGCGCCAAAGCCTAAATCAAAGGCTAAACTATTTATAGTCCTCGGACTAATACTGGCTATTATTGCCGGTGCCCTTCTTTACTTCTTTGTCTTCAAGGCTACTGATGACGGTGGTGCGCCACCTAGCTTGAGTCTTGAGTCTTCAGGATTGCAAGGATTCATTGATTTGAAAGACGTTCCAATAAAAATGGTTATTGATGGAGAGACTTATGAGGTTGATGGTGACTTCTTAGGAGTCGCTGAATCTGACTTAAATACTGATCCTACTGATCTAGTTCAGGCTGCAGAGCTTGCTTCTTTGAAGTTGCTCGGTGCACCTCTTGATGTTGCTTCAGGTACTATGATTTACTTCCCTGAAGATGCTGTGCGTGGCGATGTGCTTGAAAGAGCTGCCATAACTGCAGGTAATGTTGGGGATATGGGATATACCGTTACTTGGGAACCTTCCGCTAGTGATGCAGATTTTACAAAAGCTTTTCATGTGATGCCTCCAAGTGTTTTTAAGTCTGTTGGAGTTACTGAGACAACGGTTAAGAGCCCTGTTTCTGCGGGAACAATTCAGGCTTTGTACTTTGCTAAGCCTAATGTTGATGATCCTAAAACTTTACGTGGAACTACTCTAGAGATATATGGAGCTCTTGATGGAAGTACTGAACCTTCTTTTTTCTCTTTTGATAAAGATACTGCTTTGCCTAGTACATGGTATTTAGTGACTGCTCCGCATGCTGACTTGGAGAATTTAGTTACTACTTGTAAGGATGAAATTAAGACTGTTTGGAATCAAACAGGACTTCGTTTTGGTCAGTTTGAAAGAGCTGATTTGAATAACTTTGCAGTTAATCCTAACTTCTACTTTGCATGGATAAAAACTGATAGTGACTATGATGGATGTAAGGACCTAGTTGAAATTGCTCCTACTGAGCCTTCACTAGTTGACCCTAGTGATGAACCTCCAAAACCTTTGGAGATAGTGCCTGTGGATGACTCTGCTCTAGAGTTAGTTGATCCGTCTGATGATTCAACTCCAAAGCCTAAACCTACAGAGCCTTCATTGGATGACCCTGCACTTGTTGGCCCTACAGATAGTTCTGATGAACCTGCCGAATCTGGAACAACGTTGACTATTCCTGAAAATCTAAGTCGCCCTGCCACTACTGAACCAGATACAACTGGTTTCGCTCCAGTCCCTAAACCTCTTGAAGTGGCTCCTGCTGATGATGGGTTACTAGGAGAGACTATCCCTGAACCTCTTGAAGTAGTTCCTGCTGAAAAACCTGCTGATTCTGGAACAACGCTGACTATTCCCGGTGATTTATCTGGTCCGACTACTACTGCTCCTGATACATCAACCGATCTTAGTAATGATCCTGACACAAGTGGCTTTACTCTGACACCTTCGGAAGACCCTATATCTATTGACCCAGTTGAATTGGCTACTTTTGTAGAAACTCTTGGAGCTGGTGATGATCTTCCAGCTTTGTCTGCTGAGTCAGCACTTTTTGCTTGTGGTGCAGATATACTTTGTACTGAGGCTATAGTTGTTCAATATTCTTTCCTTGAGGATTCATGGAAGATCTGTGAGCCTACAGCAAACCCTGGCATATGCCTGATTATGGAAGGGTTTTAGTCCTTGAATAAAATGTTTTAAATAGAGAAGGCCCTCAAAGTGATTCATTCACCTGGAGGGCCTTTTTTTGCGCCTCTATAGGCTCTCTAGTGCGTTCCATAGCTCATCTTTGTAAATTGCCTAAAAAGGTCCCGTCTAAGCGCTGCTTCCTCTCTCGTGCACCTTTTCGTCACTTCTTTTACAGAGGCCCTTAGACGGGCTAAAAATGGCCTTGTTTATGCGCAAATCCTCGTATTTCCTGCCATTATTCCTTGGCTTTCTCTTTGACATAAAAAAAGAGGAACCTTTCGGCTCCTCTTTAGTCTATTTTGATTGTTTTATTATTTCTTCTTTCTAAAGGCTATAACTGAACCTCCCATTAACACTAGAAGATATCCTAGCCCTGGGCCTGTGTCCGGTAACTGTTCTGTTACTGGAGTAGGTGCTGGTGCCGCTGTTGTTGGCGCCGGAGGTGCTGGGGGCTCTGGAATTACAGGATCGTCAGCAGGTGGGTCTACAACCGGTTCGTCCGGTGCAGGTAATGTTTCGTCAGGTGGTGCCAAAATCAGGCTTGGTGGCGCTTCTGCGTCCGGTTCCTCAACCGTTCCACCGTCAGCTCCACTACCAAATGGGTCGTCTATGGTAGGAGGCGCGTCCTGAGCAAAGGCTACGGATTGAGCTGAGAAGCTCAACATTAGTACTAATACAAAAAGCATTGCTGCTTTTGAAAGCACTGAGGTTTTATTGGTTTTTTCCATAGTATTTGTTTTTATTTTTTTCCTTCTTTAACTATAGCACTTTTCCTTCTAAAAAGCAAGCACCTATTGCCCGCTTGCGGCTATTATCAAAGGAGCCATTGTTGTTCCCATTAATGCTACTATGGCTATTATTATTACTACACCCAGTAATTGTTTTTGTCTTTTACTTTTTTTCATTTTTTTATTCGGTTACGTTTATTAATACTTCTGCTTGGCTGACAGTGTTTTCTGAATCTGTTATTTCCAGATTTACGGTGAATTCTCCTGCATTTTCAAATATATGACTTGGCTTCACTAGAGTTGATGTGCTTCCATCCCCAAAATCCCAGAAGTAGCTTGATGCTGTCCCTGTGGAGCATCCTGGGTCAAAAGCGGTCTCTAGCGGAGCCTCTCCTTCCTCAAATACTGACACAAAACATGCTGACAATGGTATTTCTCTTACTGTAATCAGGAGTTCTGCTGTACCTACGCTTCCGTCTGAGCCAATTATTGTTACTGAAGCTGTATACGTTCCAATTTCTGTATATTTATGAGAAATCTGTGCTGCGCCCAGTTTTGGTTTGGTTCCATCTCCAAATTCCCATTGATAACTAGTTATCTGTCCTTGGTCGTATGTTGAGCCACTTGCATCGAAATCTATTGTCAAAGGCACGTTTCCTTCTATTCTATTTGTCTGAATGTCTGCAACTATTCCTTGAGCCTCCACTGAGACTACTATTGTGTCCTCTCCTATATTGTTGTCAGAGTCCATTACTAAAAGTGTCACTGTATATGTCCCCTGCTGAGTGAATGTGTAGCTTGTAACTTCCCCATATTTGTCTACCACCCCGTCACTTTGGAAGTCCCATTCGTAGTCGATAATATTTTCATCGCTATCGCTACTTTCTGCCGCACTGAATGTTACGTTGAATGGTACCGGACCTTTCAGGGTAATTCCTTCCGCTGTAGGTTCTGTAGTTATAACCGCCACAGGCACTCCCTGAGGAGCCCCAACTGTTATTTCCATAGATAGTTCCCCATCTTTGTCTTTTTCGTCAGTTACAAGCAGTTTTATTTCATATTTCCCTGCCGTATCAAATGTGTGAGCTACTGTTTTTGTCTTTTCTACCTTTGACCCGTCTCCGAAGTCCCATTCGTAACTATCAATCTTTCCATTTGGTGAAGTGGAGTCGTCAGCTTTGAATATATACTGAACATTTGTCTCAAAATTTTCCGGTTCGTCTGTAACTGTTATTATAGCTATTGGAATTTCCTTTTCCCCGACAATTATTTCTTTTTCAACCACATCGAATTCTCCACTGATAGATGTTACTCGTAGAGACACTGTGTATTTACCGGTTTTTTCGAATTCGTGTTCTGTCCTTCGCCCCTCTGCGTCGTCAAACTCTCCATCGTCATCAAGGTCCCACTCGTATGATTCAATTTCGCCATCCGGATCTACTGAGTCACTTCCGTCAAATTCCACCATGAGTGGTGCTTCTCCGTCCTGTGGGTCGGCTTTAATTATTGCTGATAGTGCTTGATTTGCAATTGTCACTATTAATGTATGTACATCCTCAAACTCATCGCCTGTTTTCTTGTCCTGGCGTGTAACTGTAAGGACTACGTTGAATCGTCCATCCTCATCCTCGCCTTTGTCGCTGTATGTATGTGTAACTATTTGGTTTGTTCCTGTTTCTCCATCTCCGAAATCCCATCTGTATGACAGGATTCTAAATTTATCTGAATCGAATGGAACGTTTGATCCATTGAATCTTATGTTTATAGGTGCCGTTAGATTCAGCAAGTCTTCCGGTTGTGTCGTTATCGCAGGCGGAAGCTTTGATGTGTCTATTACTCGTTTTTCATTCAGGTATACGTAGCTGAACATCCATACTATAAGTAGAACGAGTAAGGCGATGGCAAATATGATGCTCATTTTCACCCCCTTTTTCTTTGTTACTTTGTCATCTTTTCTGGCCAGCATAGATTTGAATAGCCCCATCATAGTGAAAACGAATAGTGCCAAAGCGACAGCTACAAAAACCAAATGTACGAATGTAATCAGTCCGTTGATGAATGATGCATGGCTCATTCCAAGCAGTCCTGCAATTGGGCTTTCAGCTTCTCCGGATTTGGAAATGAATACCAATGCAATTACAAAGGCTATAAGTACTAGTCCTCCAAATGCTCCAAGTATTCCTATTAGTGCTTTTCTTCTTGCTGCCGGATTTCCTTTCTTTTTTCCCGGCTTTTCACCGTTTGCCATTGGTCTTCCATGGTATGCTTGAGTATCTATCTGTGGTCTTAGTTGCTTGTCTTTTGGCTCCTCTGTTTTTGGAGCGGCTGCCGTTGGGTCCACTGAAGCCTCTGGAGAGTCTTTTGACTCTTCAGCTTGCTTGATGTCATTCATATAGTTGTTTACCTTTGGGTGTTCCTCTGTCTCGGGTTTTTCCGTTCCCATTTCGATGTCCTCTATGTCGTTTGTTTTTTTTGGTGTTTCTTCAGGTTGGTTATTTTGCTCCTCCATATTTTTTTGTTATTTTATTCAAATTTTATTTCTTGGAGGGTGGTTGATTCATTTCCGTAAATATCCTGAATCGTGAGTTGAGTTACTGCTCTGCCCCACACTTTTTCATAATTCGTCGACCACCTTCCAGGCAATGTTGTTTTAAAGTCCTGGTCGTCATCCTTTATACCATTTCCATCGGTATCAAAATAGATGTTCTTGTCGATTATATAATAATTTATCAATCCTTGCGACTCTGAAAAATCAAAAGTCACTATTCCGCTTTCTCCAGGCAGGTATATGCTTTGATCTGCAGAAGCAGCCGGAGTGGTTTTTATAATTGCTATCAAATCTGACGATGGTGGATCTGTTGGACTGGTTCCGTCTATTGTTAGTGCCGGCTCAGTCTCCCCGTCCGGTACCGCATACACAGGCGGAGCATCCGCTTCAGCTGCTGCACTTGGATCAGCAATCTCGATTGTACGAATCACTTCATCTGTGTTTCCCTGATTGTCTGTTACAGTCAATTTTACTTTGTAGCTTCCGTATTCTGTGTAAAGTCTTGAAGGTGTTTCTGAGCTTGAATCCTTATCATTGCTCTTATTTCCATCACCATCACTGTCTGCGTTTTGTAGTGAAGATTCTGTATCGAAATCCCAAGAATAGTTTATAATTCGTGCTCCCGTTTCAGTATCGGCTGTCGAATTGTTTATGAAATCAATTTTTCTTCCACTGCTTCCTTCAACAACTTCATATGTAAATGCTGCTGTTGGTGGTTCTGATATAGAATCTACATAAATTTTTATCGGATCTGATATAGCCTCTCCCCCTTTATCATCCACGACTTTGAGCCTTGCGTCGTATCCTGCTAAGTTTTTATCGTCATATACGTGCTCCACGCTTGACTCGTCACTTGGCGCATTATTAAAGAAGCCATCTCCTTCAAAATCCCAAATGTAGCTAACGATTGTACCGTCATCGTCTTTTGAAGCACTTGTAAATACGACTGTCTCTCCTGTGTTTACAGATGTTGCGTTGACGTTGAATTTTGCAATTGGCAGGTCATTCGCTCCGTTTATTACGGTAAGTGTCGGAACTGTATCCAAGGTAAATATTTCATCGCTTGAAAACGTTAGGTTGTCTGAATCTTTGATTTCAAGTCCGAATCCGTAGGTTGTTTCCTCACCTTCCTCTTCTCTTGTCCCGATTGTTAGTTGTGCGGAATCTGTGGTTGTTATTTGAAGTCCAAGAGCCTCGTCTGGGTCCTTCATGTCAAAGTACCACCATTTATACTGAGTGATTTTTCCATCCGGATCTTCCGCTCCAAAGACCTTCATTGCAATTTGTACGGGTGTTGTTAGGTCGCTACTTTTTGTAACTCCCTGTATTGATGAAAATCTTGGTGCCTCGTTTGCTACAGTTATTTTTATTTCATCTTCGTCTGTAAGACTCGGGTCGTTATCGTCAAAAACCCTTAGCTGAACCGTGAAGTACCCCGGATCCGCAGGGCTTATTTCGTTGTATGAATGAGTTGCAGTTTTGTTTGAACTTATTCCCGTGTCACCGAAGTCCCAGCTATAGTTTAATTTTCTTCCAGTTCCGTCTAAGTTTATTGATTCGCTCGCATCAAAAGTCAATACGTCTCTTTTGTTTATAATGACTGCCTCTGATAGATCTGCAATTTGCACACCATTTATTCGTATTCCTATTTTTGCTATTGGCATGTCTCCCCCACCTATGAATATTCGTCTTTGTATTGAATTGTCATTGTCATCATCGTCGAAAACCGTAACTTCCACAGTGTATCTTCCTGATGCAAGGTATGTGTGTGAAATACTTTTCACCCCGTCAATATCGCCACTGCTCATCTCTCCGTCTCCAAATTCTATCTCATATGCAATCGCTTTGTCGCTCACGATGTCAAAGCTCATTAAAGCTTTTCCATCATCACCCAAAATTTCTGTCACGTCCTGGTCTGAAGCCCATGCTATATCTAGGTCGTTATCTATAGTAATAGTCTTTGTTATTTCGTCTGCCTCTTCGTCAGCTGTTAGAGAGCTTACTTTTAAAGTAACGTCATAACTTCCTTTTTCTGTAAATTTGATAATCGGTTTTTTGGAATTTGAGTTAGTGTCCTGTACAAATCTCCATTTATCCTGATTTGCATCTACGCTCCACTCGTAGCTAAGTGATTCGTCTGTGCCGTCAGGGTCATAGCTTGTGTCCGCATTAAAGTGCACTGTGCCAGGCTGTGTAGAGTCTTTTATGTCATTGGTAAACTGAGCTACCGGTGACTGAGACTGAATTTCCATGACTATGTCTGCACTACTGTCATCACCGTTCCTGTCTGTTACTTTCAATGAGATGTTATACTCCATTGGGTATTTGAATTTGTATGAAAGTGTTGAACCTGACTCTTCGCTAGGAAGGTCTCTTTCATTTGCAGGAACCACACTGTCCCATTTAGTCTGATCCACCGGAGTTATTGTCCAGGAATATGATGCAATTCCTCCATTGTCTGACTTAGATGCGCTACCGTCAAATATGATTGGCGCATTCACAAATGCTTCTGTTCCTCCTTGCACGTTTATTCTTGCTGCTACTTCGCTTATGTCTATGGTGAATACTTTTTTATCCTCAGCTCCCAATGTATTCACTACTGTGAGCGTAGCCTCGTACTTTCCGGTTTTGTTGAAATTTCTTTCGTAAACTCCTTCTGTTTCATAGTTTGTTGAATCTCCATCGCTAAATGTCCATTTGAACCTTTCCGCATCGGTATTTGTCGCATCGAATAGAATTCCTGCGCCTTTACTTGCCTGCTCCAAGGTAAATGTGATTTTCTTTTTGTCTGCTATAAGAAGGTCTCCTTCATATCTGCTAACAACCTGCATAGTCTCTGCGATTCCTTCTTGCTGTACTGTCAGGTCTATTTTTGTTGTTGGAGGTCTAACCGTAATTATAAGTACACTTATTCCAGGTGCGAATTCTCCTTCGTCGTTTGATTTTATTTTAACCGCCGCTTGGTATGTTCCCGGTTTTTCGAATCTACACCTTTGTGAAGTCGCTGCGAGAAGTTCGCCTTGTTCTGCCGGAGTTCCCGTAATGGAACAATCCACCAAGTCTCTTATTTCTCCGTTTGCATCTGCTTCAATTATTGTAGAATAATCCCCGTTTTCTTGTAACTCCACTAGTGTAAGGGTTCCTGCTGGATCCCAAATTATGTTTTCAGCTTTTAAGCTTCCTCCTGCAGGATCGTTTGTTGCAAGTGCATCAAAAATCACTGTCAAAGGTGCGCTTCCGCTTACTGTGTCTGCTGTCAACCTAGCCTTCACGTATTTTAGAGTTTTGAATTCATCGTACAAGACAGCCAGCTCTTCCAGTCCGCCCAGCATCTTGTTTCCGGTTGCTTCTATGGATGTTAGAGTTGTCCATGTGTCTATATCGTCCAAAAATTTCCCAGATATAGAGCTTTCAGGGTTGTCCGCTGCATACCCGAAGTATTCAGCTCTCATACTCTCATATGCCACTTTTGACCTTGTATTTGTGCCCCCGATTGCTTCTATATTTGCTAGTCCTTTATATGTTGTGTCTATCTTTAGGAATATCTCTCTTAGTCCGCTTGCGTAATCGTTTTTGATGGGAGTTATGATTGATGCGATTTGTCCCTCAACGTCGAACATGTCGTTCTGTATAGTTGACCATTTGTCTGCTAGCCCCACTGTGTATTCTGCATATCCTGCGCATGGATCTCTTCCTACTAGGTTGTCTTTAAAGTTTCCGTCGCTTGTACAAATGTTGTCTTTATATGTTGAGAACCCATTTGGTCTTAGAGTTAGCTCTTCTACGTTTAGTCGAGCCGTGCTTGTCAGACTTGATATGGAGTCTATGTTTCTATCGATTTGTCTGATCAACTCGTTTATTGCAGCTACCGACTCAGAGAAGGCTCCTACTTTTGACTTCATCCTGCCGATTTTGTTTTTTACATCTCTTAGGTAGTTTACTATTTCAGCTTTTGAAGGGTAATTTATCGGGCTTAGGCTTGATTTCCGTGCGTCATTTTGAATATTTTTTATTTCTTCTGTTGCTTCGGCAAGAAATGCATATCCATCTATTATTTCTAATGCCAATGTTCTTACCTGTTCAGATGATGCATTAAACTCAACACCTGACGTAACTCCTACTACAGTGGTTCCCGTTGTTCCTCCCGTGCCGGTGGCTCCACCTATAATAGTATTTACAAATGCATACGATCCGAGAACTATCAATAGTCCGATCGCTGCAAAGGTGATCGCTTTTTTTCCTTTTTGAGTTGCTTCCTCTTCTCCGGCCGATGTCACATAGAGCACTCCTCCATATATAACTATCAGTACAGCCAATAGGCCAAGGAATGATAATGCGAAATTCACTATATTTACCACGAACTCTCTAAAGTCGTCGTTTCGTGCAATGTAGTCGTCAAGCTCTCCCGGAGGTAAAGTTCCCATCCCTCCCTTGAAGTCAGTAAATGAAAGGCCTTCTTCTTCTGTTGAAAATAAGTCGTTAATACCTGCTCCAATTTCACCCCATGTAGAGGCTGATGCAGTCATTGCTCCGAACATTCCGAAACATACGAAAAAGAGCGCAAGTGTTGAAACGATTTTTTGTATTTTTTTTCTGAGCAACATATTTTTAAGTATTATATTTTTTTAATTCGTGTATGGCAAATTTATGTCACAACTTCCGTTGCGCTACCGAAACTTAGTAGTGTATTTATTAATGCAAAAGCTCCCAAAGCCAGCACAAGTGCTATCACAGCGGATAGAATTGTCTTCTTTACCTTCTCTGTTTCTTCCTCGTTTCCCGCAGCAGCTACATATTTGTACCCTGCGTAGAATAGTGTCGCAAATGCAAATAGTGATACAAATCCCGCTAGGAAGTTTGTCACCTTTACTATTATAAGTCTTCCTCCCCCCACACTTGGCAGTTCTGATCCCGCCTCTGGAAAGATAAAACCTCTTACTATTATTTCAGATAGTCCTACTACAGCCAGTCCAGCTATTGCATATAGGACGTGTCTTTTGGATTTTGTTATAGCTTCTTCGTCGCCTCCGCTTGCAATGAGCATCACCCCTCTGATGACAATTGTCAGTACGGCTGCCGCACCTATGAATATTTCCACAAATCCGGTAATTCCACGTAACAACTCTACTCCTTCATCTGCGGATACTTTAGTTGTTGCGATATCTTCGAATACTTCTCCTTGTTCACCAAAGAAGACTTTTTTCACCATCACATCCGCTACTTGTATCACAAGTAGACCTATAACCCCCATTGTTATTGTTTCTTTTGTCTTTTTTGCCTCTTCCTCGGATCCTGTCGATACCAGTTTTACTGCAGCGATTATCACAATAATCATTGCCACTGCACTTACAACGTATCTAAACATGTCCAATGCGAAATATATTGGGCTGGTTATCTCTGGAATTCCATCCTGAAGATAGCCAGGTGGGGCATCCGGGTGCTCTCCTGCTGTTCCCAGTCCCGATGCGTCCCCTATATTTTTTAGTAACTCTTGTGGCCGAATGCCAAAACTTGCTTCCGGGGGGAGGTCTGCGCCGCTTAAAGTGTTTTCCCCCTCGTCCACGGAGTCAGATGGCAAGCTGTTTGAACCATCATCCACAGAATCGGCCGGCTGGCTGTTTGAGCCATCGTCTACGTAGCTCGGATCTAGATCATTATCAGCATGTACAACAGCCATTTGCAGGGTTAGTGCAAAGTTCATCATAATGAAGAGGACCAAGACTGATTTTACTAATTTTTTCATTTTATTCTAATAATGCGCCAACTTCGTTGAGTTGTCCGCTAATTACAGTACTTACAAGGGCGAATGCCCCAAAAATCATAACAATCCCGAGAA
>JAUUZY010000046.1 GCA_030592015.1 Candidatus Peregrinibacteria bacterium
AGCAACAACTTCAACCTCATTCCCCATCAGAGCCTGACGATGCAAAGCGCGTCCAATCCTTCCGTAACCGTTAATCGCTATCTTTATAGCCATAAGAAATCAAATTAAATAATAGCCCCAATTTTTTATGCAGCATCCAACATTCCCTGAAACTTTGTTGTTAACTCTAACGCCTGCCCTTTCTCTCTCTTCCACATGTTTCTTCCAAAAATAAATCCAAAACACCCAGCATCAAGACAAGCCTGAGCATTTTCCATCAAATCATCATCACCAATTTGTGATCCTCCACTAAACAGTACTGGAACTCCTTGAGCAGCATCTACCACACGTCTTGCTCGCTCCCATTTCTGTTCCTTTGCAGGCATGGCCTGAAGTTCTTTTTCAAGATTTCTATAATATTCAGGAACATCCATATTATCAAAGAAATCCTCAGTAGTAGGAATAGGAAGATTTGCCTTTATAATAGTCGCCCCCATCTCAGTCGCCATTCTCACAGCTGATTCCACCAAATAACTACAGTTCTTTCCTCCCTTAGCCTCAACAGCTTTTCCACGAGGATAAGCCCAAATCACAAGAGGCATTCCATATTTATCGCAATCTTCTCTGACAGAAGCCAATTGCAGAATATCCTCATCCTGACGAGGAGAACCGTAATACATTGTATATCCAACAGCTGCAGCCCCAAGTCTCACAGCATCCTCTACATAAGAAGTGTGAACACTCAGCGGCGCTTCCTGAGAAGGAATCGAAGTTTTCCCATTAAGCTTTAGTAGAAGCGGTACAGACCCAGCCAACTTAGAACAATATCGCTTCGCCAAGCCATAATGAATAGCAACAGCATTATAGCCACCCTCATCAGCCAGATTGCAAATATAATCCGGACTTGCAGCCTTTGGATTCGGATCTATATGCCGATTATCATGTTCTATAAATTGATCGTAAGGTAGAATCAGGGAAGTTCCGCTATCGCGAACAATCTGCCTAACCCTAGCTAGTTCACCAGGAGAAAAATAATTGTTTTCAAAAAAGCGCATAGGCCCTTTAGTTTTGCTTTCGGTCATAGTATTGAGATATTAGAAATTTGTGTGCCCTTATTTGCCCAAAGATTAAAGGAGCTAAGCAAAAAACTCAACACAATATTTGGTGATTTTAGTCACTTCTATCTATTTTTTAGAGCGCTGAAAAATAGGTAGATACAAGGCAAAAATAAAATTTGGACCGCAACGTACTAAAGGTACGTGAGGATTAAAATTTTATTTTTAACGCAGTAGCTGCCCTTTTTCAGCGCTCTATCTGCTTGCTATAGCGGTGTCTCCGTTTACAAACACAACCTGATTAGGACGAACCATTGAATTAACTTTTGGAGAGTCTTCAAGAAACTTCAATGACTTCACTTGTGAAATCTGCATCTCATTAAGTTCCAAACTATGAACAAGCGCTTGATGATCAGCATCCAGCGAATTCAACACATAACCTTTTGTCACTTGTCTCGTAGAAAAAACCAGAGTAATAAGTGTAATTAGAACAACAAAGAGAACCAAAGAGAGAACTAAAAAAGAAGGACCAAACGCAAAACGATTAAAGAATTTTGCCATAAGTCCCCTGTTTAGAGTATTACCACGAGTTAGAACGAGTTGAGACATAGGGTTTAGGTTTAAATCTTTTTGTATGCTCTTAGCTTTGCACTTCGAGCTCTAGGGTTCTGTTCAATCTCTTCAGGAGACGGAACTACTGGTTTTTTTGTAAGCTTTTCAACTAACGGATCTCCATGCATCCTATATAAGGCTTCTTCCGGAGATTTCACTTCAGGTTTCTCCAATTTCTTAAAAAATTGCTTCACTATGCGATCTTCCAATGAGTGATAAGAGATAACTACTATCCGCCCCCCCGCTTCAAGTAGATCGAATGCTTGCTCCAACGCTTCCTTCAATACAGTAAGCTCATCATTGACTTCGATTCTCAATGCTTGAAAGATTCTAGTAGCAGGATGTGCTTTCGATGCCTTTCCGGAACGTTTTTTTGGCATAATACCTTCCAAAAACTCTGCAAACTCTATAGTAGACTCAAAGGGCTTCTCAGCTCTTCTTTCTACAATCCTTCCTGCAGCCTTCCTTGCATACTTCTCTTCTCCGTATTCAAAGAAAATCTTTACGAGATCCTCTTCGCTATACTTATTAACCACATCAGCAGCAGTTAAGCTCCCTCGTGGATCAAATCGCATATCCAGTGGACCATCCTTCATAAAGGAAAATCCTCTTTCAGGATCATCTACATGGGGAGATGAAAGTCCAAGATCAAACAAAATCGCATCAATCTTGTCGCTTCCTTCGCCAGTAACCCTAGTTTTTAAGTAACGAAAATTATCGTGAATATAGACTATTTGCTCGCTATAAGTAGAAAGTCGTTTTTTCGCTTCAGTTAGGTTTCTTTCGTCTTGTTCAAAGGCGAATAATTTCCCATCCTTAGCTATTTTCTTCAGCATATCCTCCGCGTGTCCTCCAAGTCCTAGAGTTGCATCTACAACCCTATCTCCTTCTTTCAAGTCCAAATACTTTTGAACAATTCCTTTTAGTACTGATACGTGCTCCATCCCGCTTTAATTAAAGAAAAAATCGATCTACCTACTTTTTAATGTTCAAAACTTGTGTACACTCTGTGTATAACTTTTTTACACTAAATTCTTGTCTTAGAATAAGGACTTACTCAATTCTGGTCAAGATCGTATTCTTCAAAGGTACACAAAAACTGAACAAAAACAGGCAAAAACACAGAAAAAACAGCTTAGGAGTAAGGAAATATCGTTGACAAACATTGCTGTTGATCGATCTTGGGTCTGTTGCATAAGTTTTTAGAACATGCACGGATATCGCCTCCTTAAAGCCCACAAAGATGTACAATTTTTTAGTTACATACAAAACACCCTTTTTACTTTACCAAAAACCTATTTAAGAGTTTAATGGACAGACTAAGGTATAAAAGTTTTCCATGACGTTAGGACCGGAACTTATAACATTCTTCACAGCAATGCTTCCATTTTTGGAGATCAAGCTTGCCGTACCACTTGGAAGAGAGCTCGGACTGTCTACTACAAGCGCGATACTCTTTGCTGTATCCGGAAGTATCATACCCGCAGCAATAACTTTGGCCGTCATAGGTCCCCTCTCAAAGTATTTAGGAAAAAAGTCGACCTACATTAAGAAATTTTTCGAAAAACTCTTTAAAAAGACTCAAACAGATCACTCAAAAAACTTCAACAGATACGGAGCCCTATTACTGATCACAATCGTAGCCGTTCCCCTACCAGGAAGCGGAACAGTAACAAGCAGCCTAATCGCCTTCATATTCGGAGTAGATTACTGGAAAGCACTCAGTCTAGTTTCACTCGGAGCAATATGCTCAGGAATTCTAATAAATGCAGGATTTGCATCTATGTTTGCAATAATTAATTTGTTTGCGTAAAAGATACATAAATATGATTAAAACAATAATATTCGACCTAGATGGACTGCTTGTTGACTCTCAGCCATTGCAATACAAAGCCTACAACCAAGTTTTCACAAAACATGGCCACCCAATATCAAAGGAATCATGGATAAAGCTTGTTCAATGTTCGTCCACCATACCGGAGTTTATGGAAAAAAATGAAATCCCAGGTGATCCAGAAGTCATTAGAGATGAAAAAAAGGCAATTTATGAGAATATTATTAAAACTGAACTTCAACTCAAAACTGGCGCGAAAGAATTAGTTAATTTATTGTCACAGCATTATGACCTTTGCGTTGGATCCGCCTCACGTCCAGAATCAATTCAACTATATTTGGACAAATTTAAGCTCAAGCCAAAATTCAAAGCAGTCATTTCTGACTTCAACGTTAAAAAACACAAGCCCGCTCCTGATGTTTTCTTGGCAGCAGCAAAAGAAACAAAGGTTTTGCCATCAGAATGCATTGTAATTGAGGATTCTATAGCCGGCTTAAAGACTGCAAAAGCTGCCAACATGAAATGTATAGTATGCCCTGATTCTTTTTGTGAAATAGATAAATCCAATTTTAGTGAAGCAGACTTAATCGTCGATAATTTAGGAGAAATCACAATCCAAATGATTAAGAACTTATAGACCTATCATTGACAAAAGAAGAGAAACGTTTATAGTCAACGCTCAATAACAAATTAGCATATGGTTTTATCAACACAAACAAGTTTTCCAAGCCAAAAGAGCATCGAAGCAATTGGCAAATTAAGGAGCATAGACGCAACTCCTACACAATTCAAAGGAATGACCGCTGAGGAAATTGCTGAAGAAATAAATAGCAATTTAGATGGAAGTATTACAATAGACCTATCAAAAGCTCCAGAAGCTGAACGTGCTCCAATTAGAGAAGCAGCTAATATAGATATCGATGGAGAAAAACCAAGCATTACAATTCTCGGAGATAACGGCGAAGCAAGTGAAGAAGATCAAATTTTAAGAGATATTAATGCTGAAATGCTTGAAGACAGCAAAGTAAACATTGGACGCATAGCGTTCAGAAGATTTATTAAGGTTCTCTTGGAAGATCCTAACAATTACCCATTGGTTCGAGATGAATGGAACCTGTACATTGTTGGACATGACAAAACTGGAAAAATTGATTCACCATATGAGGCTCACCACCTTCATAATGTTGGTTTGAAACAAAGATCTGAAGGAGAAGACCCCCTAAGAGAACAAATGATTGGATTCGTAAAAGGAGTAATGGAAGAATTTAGAGAAAAAGTTGCAGACTTATTCGAAAATGACGAAATAGTAGAACATCCAAAAGAAGGAATGAACACTTTGGATGCACGCTTATTAGCTCTTGGTCTAGCAGAATTAAGCAACTTTATCCGTAGAGCAGGCTATCATAGATATAGACGCGGTGAAAAATCCTTAGAGGCCTATGCACCAGGAAGATTAGCTGCTGACATCATTGATGAAGTTATAGCAGAACATCCCCCTGCCTAAGCACAACCACGCTATCCCCATCAACTTTCACAATCGTAGAAGGTTCATTTTTCGCAATCTCCCCCCCATCAACAATCAAATCAATCTCCTCAGACAATTCTCCAAACTGAGACAGATCCACATCATACAAATGTGGCTCCCCTGTCCTATTCACACTAGTAGTACTAATAGGCCCAACCAAACCAGAAACCATAGCAGTGCAAAATTCATTACTCGAATGCCTCATAGACACAAACCCTTCACCTTCATTGAAAAACTCAGGAAGAATATCTTTCCGTGGCACTATTATAGACAAAGCCCCCGGCCAATGCTTCGCAGCCAAGTCATGAGCCGTCTCCGAGAATTCCCCATACTGCTCCGCCATCGCCAAACCATCGATCAAAACACTCACCGGTTTCGTCTTAGCCATGCCCTTTATTCTATACAACTTATCTAAAGCACTTTTGTTGAAAATATCAACTGCAAAGCCATAGCAGGTTTCAGTCGGATGCATTACTATACCGCCGGTACGCAAAGTTTTTATCGCCAACGCGACAGCTTGCCTGTCATTTATATCAATTATATTCATATGTCGCTTATACTAGCACTAACCCCCATATTATGAAATTAAAAGTAGCAATAAACGGATTCGGACGAATCGGACGAGAAATATTCAGAATAAACCTAAAGAAAGACTATTTCGACATAGTCGCAATCA
>JAUUZY010000012.1 GCA_030592015.1 Candidatus Peregrinibacteria bacterium
AAGGAAAACCTGAGGAAATAATCGAGAAAATTTTAATTGGAAAAGAGAAAAAGTTTAGAGAAGAAGCTGCTTTTCTAAAACAGTCTTTTGTTAAGGATCCTGAAAAAACTGTTGAACAAATGCTTGGAGATTCTTCTATTGTTGCTTTTGTTCGATTTGCAATTTAGTTTTATTGGTTTACAATTTGGTGTAAGCGTGACATGATCGGCTCTATTATCATAAAAATATGAAGTTTAGTAAAATAGAAGAGGCCGTTGAGGCTGTTAGAAATGGAGAGATGATTGTTGTTTTGGATGATGAGTCTCGTGAAAATGAAGGTGATTTAATAATGGCTGCAGAGAAGGCTACGCCTGAGGCTATTAATTTTATGGCAAAGAAAGGGCGTGGGCTTATTTGTGTTCCTGTTGATTATGATATTGCTGAACGCTTGGATTTAAGTCCTATGGTTCAAAAAAATACTGAGTCACATCATTGTAATTTTACTGTTTCTGTTGATTATAGGCATGGTACTTCTACGGGGATTTCTGCTTCTGATAGGGCAAAAACCATCAATGCTATTTCTGATTATACTTCAACTCCTGATGATTTTATGCGTCCTGGGCATATTTTTCCTCTTCGTGGGAGAAAAGGAGGTGTTTTGGTAAGGGCTGGGCATACTGAGGCTTCGATTGATTTGGTAAAATTGGCTGGATTGTCCCCTGCTGCTGTTCTTTGTGAGATTGCACGTGAAGATGGTGAGATGATGCGTCGTGATGAATTAATTGAATTTGCAGCTGAACATTCTCTTAAGATTATTACAATTCAGGATCTTATTTCTCATAGGCATGATACTGAGCATTTGGTGAAACTTGTGGCACGAACTATGTTGCCTACTGAATATGGGGAGTTTGATGTGAGGATATATAAGAGTGAAATTGATGATAAGGAACATATTGCATTTGTTAAGGGTGAATTTGGCTCAGGTGATAATGTTTTGGTTCGAGTTCATAGTGAATGTATGACGAGTGAGGTTTTTCGTTCTCTGAAGTGTGATTGTCGTAATCAGCTGGACTATGCTTTGAATAAGATTGCGGATGAGGGGACGGGTGTATTGCTTTATATGAGACAGGAGGGGCGAGGAATTGGTCTTACTAATAAAATAAGGGCTTATGATCTTCAAAACAAAGGATATGATACTGTAGATGCGAATATGAAATTGGGTTTTGCTCCGGATTTACGTGTTTATGGAATTGGTGCTCAGATTTTGGTTGATCTTGGATTGCATAATATTCGGCTAATGACTAATAATCCTGCAAAGATAGTTGGGCTGGATGGTTATGGCCTTCATGTTGTGGAACGTATTCCGATTGAAATAACTCCAAATGTTAGGAATCGTTCTTATCTGGAAACAAAAAAGAAAAGGATGGGGCATATTTTAAAAGAAGTTTAGTATGGATGATAAATTTATGTTGCGCGCCAATGAGCTTGCAAAGAAAAGGATAGGTTTTGTGTCTCCGAATCCAGCTGTTGGTGCTGTCATTGTAAAAGGAGATTTTGTTATCGCTGAGGGCTTTCACAGAAAGGCCGGTGAAGATCATGCTGAAGTTGTGGCGATTAAAAATATGATGAAAAAGTCCGGAATTGTCAGTGTGGATATTGATAAAAGTTTGTTTAGAAATGCGGTTTTGTATGTGACTTTGGAGCCTTGTTCTCATTATGGGAAGACGGGACCATGTGCTGAGGCAATAGTTAAGGCTGGATTTCGGAAGGTTTGTATTGGGACTGTGGATCCTTTTGCGAAGGTTAATGGGAGCGGAATTAAATTTTTGAGGGATAATGGAGTAAAAGTTGAGATTTGCAAGACGGGAAGTGATTTGGAGAAGGATATTCGGCTCTTGAATCAGCCTTTTTTCAAGTGGGCTTTGACTGGAATGCCTTATGTTGTTTTGAAGGCCGGTATGACCATGGATGGAAAAATTGCGACTAATTCAGGTGAGTCAAAATGGATTAGTTCGGAAACTTCTAGAAAAGCTGCACGGCTTGAACGAAGCAAATGTGATGCTGTTTTGCTTGGTTCTGGAACTGTTGAAGCTGACGATTGTGAGCTTGCAGCTCATGGAAAGTACAAGAATAAGAATTTACTTAGAGTTGTGATAGACAATAAATTGCAATTGAATTTGGGGAAGAAAGTTTTCAGGGATGAGAATGTTTTTGTTGCCTGTAGTTTGTTGGCTTCCAAGAAAAATCGGAATAGGTTTGATGCTGCGGAAATTCCTTTTAAATCTTTTGGAAAGGACTCTGTTTCAATTAAGAAATTGCTTAAATATTTGGGTGGTAGAGGTGTGCAAAGTGTTTTTGTAGAAGGTGGAAGTTCTGTTCATGGAAGTTTTCATGATGCTGCTTTGAAGGATAATACTTTAGTTGATAGGCTGCAGTTTTATATGGCTCCAAAACTGTTTGGTGGGCTGTCTTCCTTGCCGGTGATTGGTGGTGAGGGTGTGAGTAAATTGAAAAAAACTCTGGATTTCAAGAACTTGCAGTGCTCAAGCCTGGGTGAGGATTTATTGATTGAAGCTGAATTGAATCTTTATTAGTTCTTGAGTCTGAGGCTTATGACGTTTCCTCCTGTTCCTTCTAATGCTTGTTTGAATTCTTCTATGTCGTAGCTGAAGTCTTTTCCTCTTTTTGTTCCGTTGTCATTTGTTATGATTTTGTCTTCTGTATAACCTGTTACTAGCAGCATGTGATATCCGGGATATGGGTAATATGGATTTGTTAGTAGGCCTGACATTACAGGTGCAATTACCGGGTGTCCTGATGATATTTCGCTTTTTATGTCTTCAATTGTTGCTCCATATATTGTTTTTATCTCGTCTTTCTCCAGATTGTAATACCCTTTGATGAATTCTCTCATTTCGTCTGCATATAGGTCTAGATGTCCTCCCATGTGCTCATTTTGCCAATCAATCATGTCCAGAATTACTGTGTTTGCTTCTTCCTTTGTCATAGTGTTGCCTGTTTCGTATAGGTAGCTTTGTAGAAGTGCTGCTTCCTCACAGCTTTCTTCATGAAAAACCCAATTTGCCTCTGTTTCTAGTGGTGCTTGGCATATGAAAGGTACGTTCAAGTATTCTTTTACTGGTGTTACAGTTACAGGTTCTGGCCGTTCTGTTTTTTCTTCATCTTCTTCCTCTATTTCCGCTATGTCTTCTTTTGTTGGTTCTTCTCTTTCATCAAACTCTTTGATTGTTCTTTCATTTTCAGCTTCTATTTGATTTATAATTATTTTTGTCTGAATACTTGAAGCAAATTTAAGAAATAGTGGTGTTGCGATTAGCAATGCCAGAGCTATTATAATAATTATTTTTTTACTATGTTTTTTCATGAATCTTTTTTTTGAATATTCTATTTAGTATATATTTTACACTTGAAAGTTCAGGTGATTTTATTAGTGCTGCTACTGCAAAGAATGCTCCTCCACCAATTGCTATTCTGGCCAAGCTTGCTAGTTTTGGATTTATGATATCTGAGATAGGAGACAGTATAACAACGATTGCTGCCATTGTTAAGCTTGCTGCAATTGTTTTTCCTATACTTATGGTGAATTCTTTAAATTTGAATTCGACTAGGTGTTTTTTTAGTAATGTTGCAAGTAGTGTTGCTTGGAGTATTAACCCAAGTGAAAAACCTATTGAGAACCATTTTACTCCATATTTTGGTGCAATGAATATTGTGCAAAGCGCAATAAGTGTCATTGCTGTGATGTTTATGATCATTGGCGTTATTGTGTTGTGTAGTGCATAGAATCCTCTTGCCAGTATGTGTACTAGGCTTTCAAATGGCACAGATATTGCAAAGAAGAATAGTATTATTGTTGTGAGTTGTACTGAGTTTGCGTCGAACTCCCCTCCTCCCAATATTATTTCTACTATAGGTTTCGCCATTATCATTATTCCCAGCATTGCAGGGATTGTGAAGAAAAGAATTCTTTGTATGGTTTTTTGTATGTGTTCTGTGTATTTGACTTTGTTGTTTGTGCTTGCTGCATTTGTAAGATACGGAAAGACTGCTGTTGCGAATGCAATTCCGAATAGACTTACTGCGAAACTTTGTATGTTTCTAGCGAAGCTGAATGCTGTGAATCCCCCTTCTATAAGGCTAATACTTACTACTGCGAATATGTAGAGATTTATCTGCCATGCAATTAGGCTGATTGATTTTGGTATCATCAATTTTAGTATTTTTCTGAATGCTGGGCTGGTTACTTTTAGTTGTGGCTTGTATCGAAATTTTGTCATTGTTGTGTCTATAATTCTTATTGTGCAGTGCAATACCGCTCCAACTAAAACTCCGATTGCTGCTGAATGTATTCCGAATTGTTCATTTAGGAAAATCACTCCCAGTATTATTCCTAAATTGTATAGAATTGGTGAAATTGCGTACGCTACAAAGTGCTTGTAGCTCATCAATATGTTTCCTAGGGTGTTACTGATGGCAAATAATATTGCGGATGGAAGTAATAGCCTTGTCATACTTATGATGTTTGCCTGCATTTCCGGGTCTGCATTTTCGAATGCTATTGGGACTATTTTGCCCATAAATATAAATGCTACTAAAGCCAAAACGGCTATGAGAAGGGTTGCTGCGGTTAGCATGGTGTTGGCTATTTCTCGTGCCTCGTTTTCGTCTTTTGTTAAATAGCTTGAAAATACCGGTAAAAATGCAGCTGACAGCGCTCCTGCTATGAAAAGATTGAATAGTATGTCTGGAATCAGGAATGATGAGTTGTATGCGTCTGTAAGGCTTGTAGTTCCGAAATTTGATGCTATTACCTTGTCTCTAAGTAGTCCGATAGCATAACTGAGCAGTGATGCCAGTGATATTAGGGCTGTTGCTGCCCCGATTGCTATTGGTTTAAATATTTTTTTTCGCATGGATGTATTTTACATATATCGGCGGCAAATGCAGCTTATAGGGTTGTCATTTAGCTTAATTCATTGTATAATACACCATGTATAAAACAAAAATAAATGCTACAAACAATTAGGCAAATTTCGATTTTAAATAAGATTTTTAATGTTCATGGAAGTGAATGGCCAAAAATTGTCATAGCTTGGGTTCTCCGTTTTTTGTATAGAGCCGGATTTGTTATTGGTTGGACTATAATAGTTGCCTTGTTTGTGAGTCGCTATGGTATTTCAAAACTCCCCTATTTGTTTGTTTTAAATGCTTTTTTTACTATTTGCGGTAGTCTTTTGTATTCTTTTCTTATGACAAAGTTTGATAGGCAGAAGCTGATGATCGGTACTATTTTTGTTGCTGGAATTATACTTTTTATTTCTGCCTATTTTTTCTCTGATAATGAATTCACCTTTTTTCTTCTTTTGCTTGTGGCAACTTCATTCTTTTTGGTCCATTTTAGGATTCTTTTGATTGGTTTTGTTGAAGATCTTTTTACTCCTTTGGAAAGTGAACGTACTTTTCCGCTTATAGAAGCTTCGGAAACTGTGGCTGGAATAGTTGCAGGTTTGGCTGTTATGACACTTTCAAACTCAATTGAGGTTCATAAATTTGTCTATATCTGGATTGTTTTTCTTTTTCTTCTGGTGCCTTTTGTCCTGTTTTATGAGATTCTTAGTAGAAGGGTTGCTATTGTTTCCGGAAAGAAAACGCAGAAGAGGGAGGCTGGTGTTGTGAAGAAGTTTAAGGAACAGTTTGTTACTCTCAGGCGATCTTCGTTTGTTAGAGGTTTATTTATTATTGTTTTCCTTCAGTGGCTTCTTTTTAATCTTTTGGAATTTCAGTATACGAAAGCTGTTTATAAAAATGTTTCTGAAGTTGTTTTGGAGGCTGGTAGTGGTTTTGAGCATGCATTTATCCATGACTTGGGAGCACTTTTTATGCTTTTTAGTTTTTCTGCCTTATTGATTCAGTTTTTTGTGGGGAGTAGGCTTATCAATTATCTGGGAGTTGTGGGTAGTATGTTGCTCCATCCTATTGTTACTTTGTTTAGTCTTTTTCCTTTGATTTCATCTTTTACTTTTGGGACCGCAGTTTTGGCCAAAAATAATTTTACGATTACTTCTATTATTCATACAAATGCTTATCATAGTGCTTACTATGGAATTAGAGAGGATTTGCGTGAGCATACGCGTGAGTTACTTGAAGGGATTGTTCGTCCTGTAGGTGCTATAGCTGGTACAGCTGCCTTACTTATTTTACAGAAACTTTTCTTTGCAGGTGTTCTGATTTTTTCAGTCAATTTGCTTATGCTAATTGTTACACTTGTTATGTTTTCTATCATTTATTTACAACAGGACAAGTATACAAAGGCCGCAGTTTATGATTTATTGAATACAAAGGATAAAGAGTTGCGCTTTAACGCGATTGATATACTTGCACAAAGAGGTCACAAGAATGGTGTTTCTTCTTTACTGAAGGTGCTTTGTGATGAAAAGGAATCTGTTTCTGTTAAGTTGCGTGTTCTTCATGCCTTCAGGGAGTTACAGGCGTATGAGGCTATTCCGGAAATTGCCGATTGTTTGAAAAATTATAGGTCTTCTATTCGTAATGCAGCTATAGATACATTGCTTGGATTTAAGGCTCTAAAGAAGCATTCTGATCAATACATGTTGGTCAAATTGGAGTTGGTTACTACTTTAAAGGATATTTTCCATGTTGAAACTAGGGAGGGAATACGTGAGAAAATTATTATTCTACTTTCGCGTATCAGTCATGTGGCAACTGTTCAGTTCTTGTTGGATATTGTTGATGATTCAAATCTGAATCTAAAAGCTGAGGCCATTTATGCTCTTGGAAATTACTGTGACGATGCAATTGTTGAAAGGATTTATCCGTATCTGAGTTCTCGAAATCTAAAGTTTCAGATTAATGCTGCAATTGCCTTGTCCAAGTTCGGTAAATATAAACCCCAAGCATTTGCGCTAATTAAAAAGTTTCTTAATTCAAAAAACACTTCCAAATTGATTCTTGGACTTTACGCTGTTGGTGAACTTAATCTCAAGGGCTATAAAAAAACTTGTCTTCAATGTTTGAAATCACGGAATATAAATATTAAAATTCATGCAGCATTAAGCCTTGCGAAGATGGGGTATCATGAGTCTACTCCAGTTCTTGTTGATCTGATTTTCTCTTCTAATAAGAAGGTGTCTCGTAGAGTGAAAAAATTATTGCAAAATGTTGACGTGCGTGTTTACAAAAATATTGATAAGATTGTGAAGCAAGTAGTGGATAACAAAGTGAAAAAAATTGTAGATGAGAATGATGTGGATGAGCTTGATGATGTAAATAATGGGAGTCTTTTGACTCTTAGGTGGCTTTATTCGCTTGCAGAGGAGTATGATGAAGTGGAAAATATAGATAACATTTTAACTATTTAACTTAACTATTATGGGACCAAATCTAACAATTGAAGCTGGGGATATGCCTGAGGGACAGACTTATCAAGTTATTACTTTTCATGGTGAATTCGATAAGGCCGGTCATAATGAAATACGCACTGAGCTTGATGATCTTGTAAAATCTTTTACTGGAAAGTCTTTGATTTTTGATTTTTCAGATTTGAAATTTATCAATAGTGAGGGCATAGGTTACTTGATGGAAATTCATACTTATTTAATCAAGAGAGATATGCAATTGGCTTTTGTCGGCGTTGTAGCTCATATAAATGATGTGTTTGAAACTATTGGGATTAGTGAAATCATTCCTTTGTTTAAAGATTTGCCTGAATTCTTAAACAAGAAATAATGCGAGTTATAAGGAAAAGTATTGTTCGAAAGTTATTCCTCAATTTGTTTTTGTTTGGTCTTTTGATTTCTGCAATTGCTTATTATTTCTTTTTGACTGAGGCAAATGAAATTCCTTATAATTATTTGATTGTTGCCTTGTCTGTTTTTCTTGTTTATTTCTTGATATCTTACTGGGTTGACGTTATCAAGCCCTTACGTGCGATTTTGGGACAAATGCAGGCTCTTCTTGCTGGGAAACCTTATAGAAGGATTTTTACCCCCAGAGTTGATGAAATTGGAATTATTGCACACTTTTTTAATCAGGTTACGAAGGGCTTGGGTGAAGCGAGTTTTGACATAAAGGATCGTGAGAGAATGTTGGAGGAATTGAATGTAGCTTCTCAATTGCAGCGGGATATTTTACCTTTGGAGACTCCTAGTATTGATGGTCTTCAGATTTCTGCCAAGAATCTTCCGGCTACTGAGCTTGGAGGTGATAGTTTTAATATTTTTACCATTAAAGATAAGACGTTTATCTATATTGGTGATGTTACCGGTCATGGTGTAGCTGCAGGTTTGATTATGACAATGGTTAGTTCCTTGGTTGGAGTATTTGCCGATCAGTATGATACTGCCTATGACATAATGGTTAATGTTAATGCTTATATCAAGAAGCATGTGAAGAAATCTATGTTTATGACGATGGTTATGCTTTGTTGGGATCAGAAAACTAAAAAGATGACCTATGTTGGTGCAGGACATGAGCATATAATTGTATATCGTAATGATACCGGTGTTTGTGATGCTGTTTTGTCCGGAGGTATTGCGTTGGGTATGCTATCGGATAATTCGAAACATATTTTTGAGAAGGAAATTGATCTTGCTGAGGGAGACTCTGTTATTTTATATACGGATGGAATAACTGAGGCGAGAAATATTTCTAACGAGTTGTATGGTCTTGAAAATTTGAAGAATGCGGTGAAGGACTACTCTTCTACTTATTCGGCTGAGGGGGTGAATTATCATATTGCCAAGGATGTTTCTGAGTTTATGAAAGGGCATAAACAAGAGGATGATATGACTTTGATTGTTATAAAACGAGATAGTGCTTTTAAGGCCAGTCCGAAAAAAACTAAAATTACTGATTGGGAAAAAGATGCGAACTGAGGATTTTAATTATGATTTGCCTGAGAGCTTTATTGCGAATGATCCTGTAGTACCTCGGGATTCTTCTAAGTTGATGCTTGTAGATACTTCCTTGACTAAGGTTTTCCATCATCAATTTTCTGATATTAAAAATTATTTGAGGCCTGGTGATGTACTTGTACTAAATAGGTCTAGGGTTATTCCCGCTAGAATTGTTTTTGATCTTGATGGAAATGAGCGGGAGATTTTTCTTTTGCGTAAGATTTCTTCTGATGTTTATCAGGTTTTGGTTCGTCCCGGGAGAGTTTTTAAAATTGGTTTCACGTTTGTTTTGGGTGACAATGTGAATTGTAGTGTTGAGAAGGTTTTGGAAGATGGTACACGTCATATAAAGTTCTTAAGTGATAATTTGGAAGCTGATTTGGAAGATTTAGGGGAGGTTCCTTTGCCTCCATATATAAAAGGAAGTAAGGCGTCTTTTGATCAATATCAGACTGTTTATGCTCAGGAAAAAGGAAGCGTTGCTGCTCCTACTGCTGGATTGCATTTTACCAAGTCTCTTTTGGATGATTTTACTTCTAAAGGTGTTCAGGTTGAGGAGGTTTTGCTTCATGTTGGTAGAGGTACTTTTTTGCCTGTTAGTTCTGAGGATATTTCTGATCACCTAATGCATTCCGAGTTTTATACTATGTCTTCGGAAGTTGCTGATAGATTGAATGCGGCGGTTTCTGAAGGACGTAGGATTATTGCTGTGGGGACCACTTCTGTTAGAGTTCTTGAATCTGTTTATGACTCTAATGAGGGATTTGTTGCAGGTAGTGGTGAGACGGATATTTTTATATATCCGGGTAACTATAAATGGAAGGTTGTTAATGGACTTGTTACGAATTTTCATTTGCCAAAAAGTAGTTTGATTATGTTGGTCGCATCTTTTTTGGAAAGTAAAGGGGTGGAAAACTCTGTAGAAAGGATATTGGAGATGTATGAACTGGCGAAGAGTGAAGACTATCGCTTCTATAGTTTTGGTGATGCTATGTTTATTTTCTAATTACTTTAACCAGTTTGGGAGCATTTTTGCTTCTATAATTCCTGGAATGTTTTTTATGATTTCCAAATCGTCTAGATCTATTTTTCCAATGTATAAATCCTTCATCTCTCCCCCACCGTCTATGAAATTTTTAACTTTAAAATAACCTCTGAAGTATATGTAGTCTTTTGTGAAGGCTCCTGGTTTTGATGTGTCTTCGAATCCCCTCTTTGCTTTTAATGCTGATCTGTATGCCTGTTTTGGAGATATCTTATGTTTTAGCAATTCATGGAATACATCTGAAAATGATGCGTTGATTGCTTTGTCTATTGCTATTACGTGTCCAAGTGCCTTGTGGTTTTCAAGGAATGGTAGTTTTCGTTGTTTTTCTACGTTGTACATTGCCATTCCCTCTTGTGTTGTAAGGTAGTTGGCTGATCCTCTGTTGAAGAGTTCGTAGTTTTGCATTTTTCCGTTTTCGGCTGTGATTATGTGTGTTTCTATTTCGTGAACTACTAATGTTTCTATTCTGTCTTTTGAAAATTTTGCATCTTTTTTTACGAAGAGACGATTGTTTTTTCCGGCAACACAATTGGCAACCATTTGTTCTTTTATTTTTGCTTTCCAGTTTTTTAGTCCATATTTTTCGAAAATTTCTTCGAATCTTTTCTTTGCTTCTTCCGCATCAAAAACTCCTTCAATTTTTTCTGCGTTTTCCATGTCTATTTTTCTCAATTGTTCCCTGCATAGCTCAATATCTTCTTTTCTTGGTTTTTCAAATAGGCTGATGGATATGTCTGTAAACTCAGGGGTGTCTATAGAATCTAGGAGTGATATTTTCTTTGAAATTTCTATTTTTTTTGCTTCAAAGAACTTTCCCAGTGGGGATTCGTCGGTTTTTACTTTCTCCAACTTATCTATCAGGTGAATTGGGTCGAACTTTAGTGCCGGATATTCAAATTGTGGATTGTAGCTTGTGTCTTTGAAGAATTTTTCTTCCTCGCTTGCCAGATTTAGTGGTCTTAGATGGTAGAGTAATTTTATTTTGTTATCTATTTGAATTAGATCTTGGTCAATACTTGAGAAATTAATTTCTGTTGGTCTTTCGTGTTTTTCTATTTTGGTCTTTGTTGTTGTTTGACTTTGTTTTTCTGTACTTATACTTGAGTCCACCAGGAAGTCTGAAAGATCTCTGCTGGCAATTATGAACTTGTAGTCTTTGTTTGTTATTCTCTCGACGTCCGCGATTGTCTGTATTCTTTTGCCCTTTAGTGAGAATTTTATTCTAAGCGTTGATTTTTCGTCGTCATAATCTTTGCTATCTAGCAGTCCCGCTTTGATTGCCAATTTCTCGTCGATAATACTTCTAGTTTTTCCTGTATCTATTTTTGCTTTTATTTTTAGTGTTCCCTGTTTTTGTATTATTTCAATATCTTCATGGGTTCCTATTATTTGTTTTCCGGATAAGTGTTCTATTTCTTTTTCCAATGTGTTTCCAAACATATCTTTTGCTATTCTTACTCCTTTTATTGGAGTAGTTACCTTAACTCCTTCAATTCGCTCTAAACGCTTTCTAAGTGGTGCTAAATTAGCAATTTGTACTCCTAGTCCCGCCCTTGCGTTTATTTCCAAAAGTACCGGTCCAACATTTTTGTCTAAGCATATGTCTGCTGCGAGATATCCCAGATTTGTAATTAGTTGCACTCTAGATGCAATCAATAGGATCTCGTCCCAGTATGGAATTTTTACTCCACGGATTTTTCCAAGTCCTCCTGGGATTTCGTCTATTATTTTATTTTTGTAAACTATGTGTGTCGCTTGGCCTTTTGCGATGTCTATACCCACTCCTACCGCTCCCATGTGAAGATTTGCCTTTCCCTTTGATTCTTCTGTTGGAAGTCTCAGCATTGCCATTACCGGGATTAGATTGTGTACGACAACTCTTATGTCAGGTAGTCCTTCGTGTGAATATCTTCCCAATTCGTCGCCTGAAATTATATATTGTTCGAAAAATGCTGTATCTCCTACATTTGATATTGAAAATCTTCCGTCCAAGATATCATTTATGTGGTCTTTTAGGTCATTTTTGCTATGTTTCTTTCCTCCAGCGCTTATCCAGTAATTGTCTTTCTTTCCTACTATTGGGATAATCCCCTCTCCTCCAAATCCATGATTTGGTTTTATTACGAAATTGCTCGGAAGTGCATTAAAGTCGAAGCGTTCGAGTTCTTCGTTAGTTTTGATGATTTGATATAGTTTTGGAACAGAGATATCTCTAGCTGCCAAAAATTGCTTTGTTTTTACCTTATCGTCAGCCAATTTTATCGCTTTTTTTCTGTTGTATGGCCTAATGTATAGTAGGTTTCTGGCATTTATTCCCAGTATCCCTCTGTTGTTGAAAATCATATTATTCTTCTACATGTCTTAGTATTTCTCTGAAACGAACTCTTTCCAGTATTCTCAGTCCGCTCCATTTACCGAGTAGGAAGTTAAAAATCAGGAGGACTATTATCACTTCAGGATATGTGATCATTATTTGTTTTACATATGAAAATTGGAATGAAAAGATTCCCAGGTCTATTTCTCCTCCAGCTATAAAGTAGGCAACAATTGCTACTAGAACTGTTTCTGTCATTAGAACCATTGCAGATGCAAGCCCCTTGTCGCTTTTTACACTGATGAATTTTTCAACTAATGTGCTTAGGATCAACATTGGGAAGATTGCAATTGAGATGAATTTTGCGTCGAATAACCCCAGATAATTGCTTGCTATCAATAAAAGAAGCAATGTTAGGGATACTAATGTTATAACGATTGCCATTTTTGGAATGAAAAGCATTCTAACCTTTTTCAATACTGTTCTTGCTGCTGTCGCTACGATTATGGCCGCTAGTAACGTCAATAATCCTGCATGCATGCCGATTACCAAAAACGAAAGTGTGATTATTGATGGGGTGTAGATTCCAAAAGTTGTGATTCCTACTACTTGTTTCATGATTGCTACTACTGTGGCGATTACTGGCAATAGCAACAATAATGCGATTGTGTTATCTGGAATTCCTTGGTCTATAAGAATGTTTACGAAGCTTGACATGAAGTTCCATGGTCGTAGTTTTCCTGTTTTTTCGTTAACCACTTCAAATTCGTATCCTCCTTTTTCCAGTGTGTTAGTAAACATTTCATCGTTTAAACTTTCCAGTAACGGATATATTGCTGCCTCTTTTGCAATTACTATTTTTTTCGGGTCGATGAGGCCAAATTGTTTTTGTATACGGCTGATGCTGCTACTGATGTCGTTTTCAAGTATTGTTATGGTTTTTTGAGATAAATTTATTCTTTGATTGCTCTGTATGTATCTTGATAGTGCATTAAGCCCTGCGTTTTCTTTTGTCCATATCACGATTTGTTCCGCTTTTTGAATAGTGTTTGCTTCCTCTGCTATTTTGCTTGTAAGGACTTCTTCAGATATGAATTCAGTGCTACTTCCAAAACTTTCTATTATATCTATTGAAACTCCCTCTTTTTCTGTGAATTTCCTGATGTCTTCAATTCGTTCTCTTGCTTGTGTCTGGTCAGTTATAAGTATAACTAGTTTCCGATATGCAAATACTTCCTGACTTGTTTTTGAGATATTGCTTCCGTCATTCATTGTTAGTGTGACGGTGTATCGTCCCGGTTCTTTGTATGTGTGAAGTACCTCTTTCCCTTCATTTTTGTTTCCATCTCCAAAATCCCATTCGTATGTCAGTTCTATTTCGGGATCGGGTATAAATGATTGTGAAGCGTCAAATATTGTGCTTTTCTTTATTTCGATAGCTTCCTCTGTGCTTATTACAGCTTTTAGGTAGCTCGGATTGTTTACGTAGGTTTCTTCTGTAATAGATATTGCATATGTTACATTTCCGACAAATGCAGCCATCATTAGGGTTAGAATGAATGTTGATAGTATTTTTTTGATCATATATTGATTTAATTTAGCTAAATGATACCAAAGTTTACTATTTATTCAATTGTTATTAGTGCTTGACGGGTTTCTTCTTTATGTCCTTGCGGATTGATGAATTTGGCTTTTTGTAGTATTATATATGGATATATTAAACAAATATGAAAAACAAATTATTTTCTTCGGCAATTGTATTGGTGTTTATGCTTGTATTTTCACACGCAGCCATAGCGCAGTCTCTTTCTAATGCCGGTTCCTTTCAGGTTTATGCGTTAGATACTATTGCAGGTAGTTCTACTAGTTTGAAGACTTCTCAATTGGCTGATTCTACTAATGTTATCTTTGAGGTTCAGAAGCCGAATGGTGAGGAAGTTCAATTTTCAGCTATTCCAAATCTAAGTGGAGTTGCAAGGATTGATTTTTCTGATTATTATACTCGAATGTCTGGTGATTATACTGTTTCCGCTTATTTGCAGGACATGACTATGGTTGCTAAGCCTAGTACTTTTAAAGTTTATCCGGGATCGGTTTCTTATAGTAATTCTAGTGTGACCCCTGAAAACCAGGTTGTTCATACTTTGAATGACTCTGCTTCCATAACTGTTCAGCTTTTGGACGACTATGGAAATCCTGTTGAAGGACATTTGCTAAAACTTTTGTCCAGTTCTGATAGTGCAAGTGTGAATAGTTCATACCCTACTAGTATTACCGATGAATACGGAGAGGTTAGTTTCGATGTTTCGTCTGATGATGCAGGGACTGTTGTTTATACCGCTTATGATGTGGGGTCCGATTTGATTATATCCAGTCGTGCAAAGGTTGCATATTTTAATTCAGATTCTTCTATATTGGATGGGTCTATTCAATATGCTGCTGTGGGGAATGGTTCCGGTCCTTTTGCCGGTTTTGAATTTGATGATTTGGCTGATTCTATAAGTCCTGGTGATACTGTTACATTTACGGTTACTGCTGTTGATGGTGCCAGTCAGCATGTTCTCGATTATCTTGGTACTGTTCGTCTTTCTGCCGTTGGTGAAAATGCGCCTTATGTGAATTTGCCCGGTGATTATACTTTTACGGCACAGGACCTTGGTTCTCATACTTTTAGTCTTTCTCTAGGTTTTCAGCAAGCTGGAACTTATGAAATTGAGGCAAGAGATTTGGATGATACTACTATATTTGTCAGTCAGTTCTTTGATGTTGTGGAGGGGACTTCTTCACCGTCTTCAAGTTCGTCTATAGTTTTAACTAATCCTGTATCCGGGACTTATAGCAATAATATTCTAGTTATTAGTGGAGTTGCTGATCCGGGTGCAAGGTTGAATGTTTTTGATAATAATATTGAACTTAGCTCCTTGATTGCTGATATCTCAGGTGAATTTTCTTATACTACTCCTGTTTTGGTTGATGGACTTCATCAAATCTATGTAGTGAGTGTGAATGAAGTTGGAACTTTGCTTGATGTCAGTGATTCGCTGGATGTTACTATTGATACTTCCGCGCCTGAGTTGGATCAGGTTTTGGTAGAGCCAAATGAGATTGCTCCAGGTGATATAACTACTGTTACTCTTTATACTTCAGATTCTTTGTCTCAAGCTGCTTTGCTTATTGATGACAATATTTATGATCTTAGTTATTCCCCTCAGGGTTTTTATGAAGTTTCATTTGTTGCTCCAAGTATATTTGGGCAATATCCCGTTACTTTCATCTTAGTCGATGAGCTGGGGAATGAATCTCGCCTTGAGGATGAAATTACTATTGATGTTGGGGCAGGTAGTTCAGAGGTGCTTGTTGGAAATGTTACTAACCTAACTGTTGAGGGTGCTGATCATCGTGTGATTTTGAGATGGGATGAGGCTTCAAGTGTTGCTCAGATAGCTAACTATAGAGTTTTCTATGGTGATTCTCCAAATCAACTTGTTGAATCAATTGATACTTTTACCGATTCCACTACTTGGTATATCCCAAATTTGAGGAATGGGATGGAGTATTACTTCTCGGTTGTGGCTGTTGATGTAAATGGAAATATAAGTGAATACTTTAGTAATATAGCTGCTGCTACACCTGAGAGTGCAGTGGTTGATGTGCTTCCGCCTGATGTTGTCAATGGTAGCGCAGGTGGTGAAGCTTTGGACGATATGGAGTCGGATGTTAGTGAGACAGGTCCTGATGTTTTGTGGCTTGTTCTTCTTTCTCTTATTGGTGGAGTCTTTTATGGACAGACACTAAAGTCTCGCAGGGCTCTAAGTCAAAAAAGACAGAACTTTGATGAACTTGGGTAGTTTTAGTTATCGACTGGTGAGAATAATTTTGTTATTCTTGGTTTATGGATAAACTTCAAATACTCAATTTTATAGCTAGTTTTGTATCGGTTCTTGGTAATTTGCTTACATATGCCATTATCGGTCGTGTGTTGGTTTCCTGGTTTAGTATGGGAAGGCCCGGTGGTCATGGTCAAATCGCTCAGTTTTTGATTGATGTTACTGATCCGGTTATGCGATTGGCGAAAAAATTGCCTCACAAGATTGGAATGATTGATCTTTCTCCTATTGTAGCTTTGCTTGCTGTTGATTTTACTGTCTGGGTTATACTTACAGCTTTATCTAAATTGGCTTAAATATGATCAAGATTTATAATAGTTTGCTGAGGAAAAAAGTGGATTTTGAGCCATTGGAGAAGGGCAAAGTTTCCATGTATGTCTGTGGTCCGACAGTTTATGATATTCCTCATTTGGGGCATGGTCGAAGTGCGACTGCCTTTGATGTTATTAGACGATATCTTGAATATAGAGACTACAATGTTAATTTTGTTTCCAATTATACTGATATTGACGATAAAATGATTGCTCGTGCCGCTAAGGATGGTATGACTGTTGCTGAATTAGCTGCAAAGGTCATTCCTGAGTATGAAAAGGATTATGGAAGGTTGGGAATCAAGGTTCCTAGTGTTCAGCCTAAGGCTACCGATCATATTGATGAAATGATTGAATTGGTAGAGATGCTTATTGATAAAGAATTTGCATATGAGTTGGACGATGGATGGTATTTTGATGTAATGAAATTTGAGGAATATGGAAAATTGTCAGGGCAGAAATTGGAGGAGTTGAAGATGGGGGCTAGAGTTGAGGTGAAGGAGGGGAAGAGAAATCCGTATGATTTTGCATTGTGGAAATTAAAGAAGGAGGGTGAGCCTTCATGGAAGAGTGATATCTTGGGTGAAGGGAGGCCTGGATGGCATATAGAATGTAGTGCCATGGCTAGGAAGCACCTTGGAGGGCCTTTTGATATACATGGCGGTGGATTAGATCTAACCTTTCCTCATCATGAATGTGAGATTGCTCAAACAGAGGGGGCGCTGGGTAGTGACAGTTTTGCGCGATACTGGATGCATAATGGTTTTATAAATATAGATAATGAAAAAATGAGTAAGAGTTTGAATAATTTTTTCACTTTGCAGGATATCTTTGAGAAATATGATCCGAAGGTTGTGAGAATGATGTTCTTGCAAACTCATTATAGGAATCCCATTAACTTTTCTGATGTGTTGTTGGATCAGGCAAAGGTGGCGTTGGGGAAAATCCATGGATTTGTTGAGAGGATTAATATTTATACTAGGGATGTTGTCGATGAACCTGTTTGGGATGCAGATTTTACAAAGAACATTGAGGAGGCTCGGCTCTCTTTTGTGAGTTCTATGGATGACGATTTTAATACTTCCGGAGGGTTGGGAGCTTTATTTACTTTTATTAAGCAAATAGATTCTCGTTTGAATGGAGTCCGTAATAGTGCAATACCTAAGAAGTTAATTTTTGATTTTTTAAGTGAAGTTGATTCCGTTTTTGGAGTTATTTTCCCTGATGAGGAAGCAGTTGAAGAATTTTTAGATTTAAATGATTTGGATGAAGCGACGAGGTCTCTTATCGAGGGGAGGACGGAGGCTCGTGCTGCAGAAAATTATACACTTGCTGATCAGTTAAAATCTGAATTGGCTAGTAAGGGCATTGAGCCTGAGGATACGGCTGAAGGTACTAAATGGAAGTGTGTTTAGAGCATTTTGTAGATACTGGTGATGTCCCCTGCCCCCATGGTTACGATTATGTCGTATTTTTTGTGATATTTTTTTATGTATTCGGCTGTTTTTTCTAGTCCCCCACCGTTTCGTGCATGTTTGTTGTGCTTCTTGATTTCGTTTACCAGGTCTGTTGTTGATATTTTTTTCATGTCCTCTTCAGAGTCTCTTACTGCATATATGTTGGGTATGATCACCTGATCTGCGCTATCAAATGATTTTCCAAATGACTTCATTAGTAATATTGTTCTGCTGTATTGGTGTGGTTGGAATATGCAGAGTATTTTTGCTTTTTGATTCCCTTCTCGTATTGCGTTGAGTGTTGATTCTATTTCTGTTGGATGATGACCGTAGTCGTCTATAAATTTTGCTTTTGTGAACTTCTTTGTTTTGTATTCCATCCTTCTCCATGTGCCTTTAAAGCTTCTAACTCCTTGTTCAATTTTTTTGTTCTCTATTTTTAGCAACTTTCCTACTATTGCTGCAAACGTGGCGTTCTCCACGTTAAACTCCCCTGCAACTTGAGTGTCTATTTTTAGCCCTTGATCAATTTTATTGTTCTCTGTTAGGGTTTTTCCCCTTAAATTAAAGCTAGAGTTTGGTTTCTTTCTGCTCCAGCTTATAAAGTCTTTTTTAATTTTCTTTTCCAGCTTGTAACTGTTTTTGTCATCTTTGTTTATTATAATCGTTCCACCTTTTTTTACATTCTTTCCCAGTTTTTCGAATGCACTGCTGTAGTCGGCTAGGTTTTTATAATAGTCGAGGTGGTCCGCTTCCAGATTTGTGATTACTAATATGTCGGGTTTGAAATTTAGAAATGATCTTTTGTATTCGCAGGCTTCGATGATTAGGTATTTACTCTTTCCAACTTTGTAGTTTCTGTTTTTAAATGCCTTCATTTTAGTTCCGATTACCACGGTTGGGTCTAAACCTCCTTTTTCCAGTACAAGGGCTGCCATTGCTGTTGTTGTGGATTTTCCGTGAGTTCCGGCTATTGCTATTACGAAATATTCTTCACTAAATTCGCCCAGAGCTTCTGGATATGTCATTGTTATGATTTTGAGTGCTCGTGCCTTTTTCATTTCTACATTATTTTTTGGGATCGCCGGTGAATATATAATGATTTGATGCTTTTTATTTATATTCTTTTCGTTATGTCCCTCATCAAATTTTATTCCATTCTTTTCTAGGTTTTTGGTTATTTTTGATTTGCATTGATCGGAGCCACTTATTGTTTTGCCTTTTTGCTTGAGTATTTGCGCCAGGCTGGACATGCCAATACCTCCTATTCCAATGAAATGTATGTGTTTTGCTTTTGAAAGTTTCATGCTTCTTATTATTTAAAGAAATTTTAGCTTAATTGCTTAGAAAAATAAACTGTGCTAAATTTTTTTTACTTTCTAATTTATTTTATGTCTTCTCGGTTTTCTCATACATCGAGCTTTACTAAGATGATAATTATAGTGGAATTCCTTTTGGTTGCTTACCTTTTGTATTCCCTGACTAAAAATATTTATCATAGTTATCAGATTGATAAGCACATTGACTCTTTCCGGGAAAACAATTTGAATATTGAATCTGAGAATATTCAGAAAACTGATGATTATTTGTATTTTACATCGGAGGAATATATAGACAAGATTGCGAAACAGAATTTAGGATTGGTTAATCCCGGTGAGGAGGTCATTATTTTGTCACCTGATGTTTTGACAGAGGATATTGAGCTTGATGAAGATGATTTGCCTGATTATGCCCGAGTTTCGCGTATGTCAGTGTCTGGGCAGTGGTGGAATTTCTTTTTTGGAGATTGACTTTGTGTCTGTTTTAAACTATCTTCTGTTGGCTTACTAACGCGGGGTAGAGCAGTGGTAGCTCGTCGGGCTCATAACCCGGAGGTCGGGAGTTCGAGTCTCCCCCCCGCAACCAATTTGAAGTATATGGCAGGGTAGCTCAGCTGGTGAGAGCGTCGGATTCATAACCCGGAGGTCGACAGTTCAAATCTGTCTCCTGCTACCATATATAGCCTTTCTATACTAGTGAGGGCTTTATTCTTCTATGCAAATTTGTTTACGCCTAATTGCGTGGATGGTTTTTATCGAAAAAAGGACAATAAGAATGCTTAGTAGTATTAATGTGATTATGGCTATAATTCCAAACAATTTTAGTCCTGTTTCATGTGAAAATAGCAATGATGCAAGAATGAAGGCTGCAAGAGGGAACGAATAGGCCCACCAAGAAAGGTAAAACTTAATTTTTACAAAAGTGTTTACCAAGGTTAAATTCAAAATGAAGAGAAATAGTGATAGGTAATATAGAATATGCCCAAAACCGTCTATATTGCCTGTGATTTTTGTATAAGCTATAAATCCAATTGCGGGAGCAGCAAATAGAATGAAAAAAGTTGGCAGCATTTTGTCTGGCATTGGTTCATGAAAAATTACACGGTATAAAACAATGTTCATCAAGATAAACATCCAGAAAACTCCAACTGTAAAGAAAAACCAGTTTAATTCTGGGCCTACATGGTTTACTCCTGCGATGGGAATCATAATGTTACCTACAACAGGAATGAACCAAGCTGGGGATATATGCTTAGTATGAAAATGGTTATGTAGTATCCATGTTCTTAGGATTATTAGGCTAAAAATGGATTGTAAAACAACGCCTGCTATCCATATTGCAAATGATGATGACCAATTTAATATGGGAGCAATGATTGAAAATACAAGAAGGATTTTTGCAATAAGTGGGAAAAAGTTGATTTTTATTGGGTGGGAGAATTCTTTTGCTACTTCTTCTTTAAATACAAATGTTTTAAGAAGGTAAATGAAGCTGACAGTTATAAAGAGTGTGATCGAAAGATATATTAGGCTTAACGATAGTATTCTTGGTAACTGTGTTAGTGATTCTAGTTTTAGAACTGCCAGGCTAAACCCGGAAAATCCGAGAACTGGTGCAAAAAAGGAGATTGGGAAATTTTTTAATCGGAGCTTTGTTTTCATAATGTTTAGTTAATTATTTTGTGATAGTAAATATTGTTTGTGTTGACTTTGTCTGGTTATGAATATATATTCATGTCAATATAATGTAAATCTAATTTTATGCCAAATTTTGACAAAACAGGGCCAAATGGGAAGGGGGAGGCTACAGGGAGAGGTATGGGAAAGTGTAAAAATGCTTTAGCTGAAAAGTCTGTTGCTGGATGTGGGCGAGGGCGTGGTGCTGGGCGTGGGCGAGCTAGGAATCGTGTTGTGGATGTTGATGATAAATAGTAGTAGAATATTTATAATATGGTTAGACCACGAAAAATTAGAAGAACGAGATTTAGTCCAGATGTTACTTATTTTAAGCCACGCGGCGTTCCTTTGTCGAAATTGCGTGAAGTGAGTTTGGAATATGATGAATTTGAGGCTATTTGTTTGAGGTACACCAAGGAGTTAGATCAGCATAGTTGTGCTAAAAAAATGAAAATCTCGCAGAGCACTTTTCAGCGTATACTTGCTTCGGCAAATCAGAAGATAGCGAATGCTTTGGTTCAAGGGTTGGCCATTCGTATTGATCTTAGTGGTACTTTGAATGGTGATAAGTCTTAATTAAAATTATGTTTAGTGATATTTTGGATATATTCTTTAGAGTAGCGGGTGGGGTTTTTATTGAGGTGACTGTCTTTGCTGGTTTGGCGCTTGTTCTTTTTGGTTATTTGAATTTTAAAAGTGATGGAAGTGTAATTAAGGCAATTCAAGGAAATAAAAAGTTTCAACCGTTTATTGGTGCGCTTTTAGGTCTTATACCCGGTTGTGGTGGTGCTATTTTGATCATACCGTTGTATGTGAAAAAAACTGTTAGTTTTGGGGCTGTTGTCGCAGCTTTGATTGCTACAATGGGTGATGCCTCTTTTTTGCTTATGACAAAAAATCCTTCTGTTTTTATTTTATTGAATATTATAACTGTTCTTGTTGCTGTTTTCGTTGGATATTTTGTTGATTATCTACGAATTGAGGAAAAGTTTAGTTTAAATCTAAAAGCTTTTAAGGGAAGGAGGCGAAGGAGGTTAGGGAGGCGTTGTAAATCAAATATTTGTCAGTTTCGTCATATTGGTCATGATCTTGATGATGAAGTTGCCTTGGTTTTACATGATAAGGTTAAGGGGCATCAGTCTGTCGATACAATTAGTTTTCAGCTTACACATAAGGGCTACTTTCTTTACTTTTTTGTTTTGTTGATTGGTTTGATAATTGGCCTTTGTAATATGTTTTCTTTTGATTTTTTCTCTGTCAATTTTTCTAAAGTTGTATCTGTTGTTGGTATTGCTGGAACGTTTCTTTCTGTTTTTTTTATGTTTGCTGGCAGAAAACTGTTTTCAGTTCATACTCATGAAGAGGAGGAAATGAAATTGTCATCGTTAAAGGAAACTTTTGTCCATTCAGCTGTTGATATTGCCTTTATTGGTACATGGGTTTTTGTCGCTTTCTTTTTATATGAATTGATGATTTATTTTATTGGAAATGCTGACTACCTTGCTGGAGAAAGTATCGTGAAACAGTTAGCAGCTTCTTCTGGTTATTATGCAATTCTTATAGGAGCTTTGGTTGGAATGATTCCTGGTTGTGGCCCTCAGATAATTTTTGTTTCTCTTTATTTGAAAGGTATATTGCCGTTTGAGGCTTTAGTTGCTCATTCAATCTCTCAAGATGGAGATGCCTTGCTTCCTCTTATTGCTATGGATATCAAATCTTCTCTAGTACTTACTGTAATTACAACAATTGTTGCGATAATTGTTGGTTTTGCATTAATATTTTTTTAGTTTCAGCTTATTTTACGTAGAGCATTCTCAGGAAATAGCTTCTGCGTTCAATGATGTGAAGTATGCAGAGTACTAGCATTGCTATGCCAAATTCAACGTGCCAGAATAGAATATTGAATGGTAATGGTATAGCTAGGTCAAAATTAATTCTGACTACCAACAGAGTGCTTAGAATGGCTGTAGTGGAGAATACTAAGAGTAATAGTATGTTCCATATTTTTCTATGAGCAATGAAGCTTATTATTTTTTTCCATAATAAAATTTTGCTTATTGCGTATAAGAATAATAGGAATAATGAGATTGGGAAAAGATGGTAAGTACTTGTGCTTTCATTTATATCTTCTTCACTTATTGTGTTTGATTCGTCAGTGACTCTGTCTTCTGGTGCTGGTTGGGACCGATCACAAATTCCATCATTGTCCGTATCGACATATCTTGCACAATCGCCTGGATATTCGTCATTAACCTTGTCAAATGGGCAGTCGTCCCATGCGTATGCTGTTGTGCTAAATAGACTTAAAGCTAGAATTGAAATTATAATAAGTTTTTTGATCATCTGTGTTTTGGTTATTGTTTCTTCTATTATATACTACTTCAAAATAAAAAGTTTCTTTCAAAAAAGCCCACTTTTTCAAATGGACTTTTTTGATTGTTATTGATTGTTGTACTCATCTTAGTTATTGAGTGTGCAATCACCTGTACCTCCTCTAACCCCACTACCATCTTTTACTCCACCTTGGCTTCCTTGCCCGGTTTTGTCACCTTGTCCCTGTCCTTGGCCTTGGCCACTACCATTTTTTAGTCCAAGTCCAAGATCGGCTCTGATAGCTTTTGCTCCTTCTATGTCCCCTGCTTCAGCTAATTTATGTGCTTCTGCAAACTGAGAGAAGTTGTCAGCGTTTACAACTTGTACTACACGGCCTTTGTCGTCCATAAGGTCTACCCATGCGGCATAGTCATTTGTTTCGAAGGCTTGTGTCATTTCCGCTTCCCTTTCAGGTGAATGATCTGGGCCTTGAACGGCTGGATCTCCTTGGTAGGCAAATACAGATGTTGTTGTTGCAATTGTTACAATTGCTAGAGCGAGTGTTCCGCTCAAAAATTTTGTTGTGTTTTTCATGATTGTAAGTATTAAAAAGTAAAAATGAAAAGTGGATGTCGACTTCCACCAAGTAATACTTCAAAATAGAAAATTTCTTTCAAAAAAATGCAAAAAAGTTAGTTTTTGTCCTTTAGTAATGTTGTTTGTATGGCTAATAGCTGCTTGTTTAGGAGTATCAATATATAGAAAACAAAGTAGCCACTAAAAACGATTAAATGGTTCTGGTCTTGAAAAAAGTCTTGTAAATCTATGTTCAATTTGTTCTTCATGAATATGAAATATAGCACCGGAAAACTCATAAGTACTATGGCTGAATATAGGAATTGGAAAATTATTGCAAAAAATTTGTTTCCAATTTTCTCTATATATTGTTCGTATAGCAATGCAAATAAGGAGACAGAAAAGATGAATATCAAAAATCCACTGAAGAAAAAGTTTTCATTATAGGAGAAGGCACTTCCCAGTATGAAGAATGTGCATGCTGTGAAATTGTTCCATGGTGACAGTTTCTTTTTGAATTTTAGGTATATTTGTAGGATTGTACCTATTCCGAAGAATAGGAATTGAATGTTTAATATTCCCGTGTCAAAAGCTATAAGGGTAAATAATGCATAGTATACAAACATTATTATTTCTTTCTCAAAAATGTTTGTGATCCATACAAGTTTAGAGAGCTGTTGTTCTTTCTTTGTGTTCACGGTTATGTATTGGGTTTATTTTTTGTTTTTCCCAAATCCACCATTTCCTTTTTCAACTTCTTCGGCAATTATTGCTTCATATTCCTCTTCACTAAGGTACTCGGCTGTATAACTTTCTCCTTGATTGTTTAAGTTCTTTGCAAAGGCTCTTAGGTGGTTTCGTGATCCTCTCATTAGGTTTTCGTAAACAAGGATGATGTCTTCATTGTCTACATCTTTTATATACTTTTGTATGTCAACGATGTCTACTTCTTCAATAGTGATTCCTACTTTTAGGGCTTCGATCAGGGAAATTTCTCCTTGTGCAACTAGTTGATCGTAGAGTGCTTGTAGGTCTTCGTTTTGAAATTCTCCAGCTTTAGTTTGTGTTGATGGATCGTCGATTGAGTACTGGTCCAATAGTGATTTTACAGCGTCTGTGTGTGTTTGTTCGCTTGAGGCAATGTTTGTGAATATTTTTTGTCCCCACTTTTCGTATAGGAATGCATAAACGTCATGTGCCAGTTTTTCTTCTTCTCTCATGTAAAGTAGTCCCTCTTTTTCTATTTCTGAAAGTGTTTCTTGGTCAAATTCTGATAATTCTATATTTAACTGTTTATTGTCAAAATCTGTGTATCCATCATCGTTTACACTTACTACCGGAATTTCTTCTATAGTGGCTGCTGGTGCTTCCGGTACTTCGGGAGTCTCTGTGGTCTCTGTTGGACTTGAATTTGTGCAAGCTGTCAAAGTAAGTATTAGTATTGAAAGTGATGCAATTAAAATCTTTTTCATATTGTTTTGTTTAATATATAATTCCTGTTTTGCAGTATATGAAAAATTGTTAGTTCTTTATAAGCGTTTTTCATTAAAAAGGTTGACTAACGTGCCAATTTGTATTATATTTCGTGACCTGTTTAATAAATAAAATATTATGAGTTTACAAGAAAGAATTAGTTCACTATTTAAACCCTCTGAGGCAGATTCTGCCCCTGTTGATCCCCTTTCTGTAGAGATGACGCGACGTGAAGCTCTAATTGCTAGTGTTGTTGGTGGTGTTGGCCTTGTTTTAGGTGGGTGTGCTGCCGGGAATGAGACTCGTCCTGGAGATATGTCTCCTGCTGTAGGTGGAGGTGCGGGAATAGATGAGCGTGAAAAAGAGGCACTTATGCATGCACAGGGTGCTGCTGATGCTATAAAGCATATGGAGGAGGATGGGATAGAGGCTGAGTTTCGTCTTAAAATTGCTAAAAAGTTGACTGATCAGGTTGCGGAGGAGAGATGTCCTGCAACGTTTGAGCTTACAGTTAAGGTTAAGGAGGGAGATGATTGTTTTAAATTTGATAACGTAACAGCTACTGCATTGCCTACGAATTTTGCAATTGGTGGTTATGGAGATAGAATTGTAATTATTGCTAACTGTGGTGGTGGTTCTGAAACTCATGTTTTGAGAAGAGGCCGAGGTAAGGCTGTAAATGGGACTTATACGGTTGGTGTTAATGGTATTAGGAAGAAATAAATATTAGTTTTTCAAAAGGCAGTCGCATATTTTCGATTGTCTTTTTTGATGTGTCTATTTTTTGTCTTGTTTGCTGGATTGGCTTAATTATGCTATAATTAGTGGATTATATTTGATTATATTATGTCTGAAAATATTCAAGAAAGTGTTAGTGGTTTGGAACCAGGTGATCGCTTGGGAACTGCAGAAAAGACTGTAAAAGTTGAATCTTGTGCTATTACTGAGAGATCAAAATTTGCTTGTTCGATGAAGCTTGAGGGGATGAGGAAGAGTATGATGGTGCATGTTGTTAATAATGAATATGCTTCCGGTAAATTTGATCTTGGGAAAAAAGATGTTGTGAAGAAAAATGCAAATATTGTGGTTGCCGGTGTTGATGCAACTGCCTTCAATGAACGGTTTAAACCTAATTGGCGTTATTTAGGGGCTGCTAGAGGCGTTTTGAGGTGTTTTGAGGCCAATTTGTTGGATACAAAGACAATGACTTGGTTTGAAGACTTACGTCCTCTAATGGAGGATTTACTTTCAGGGAAGAAATGGGGTGCTGTTAAGCAAAAGCATGATTCTGAGACTATTTATGGGCCTCGGGGTGTTTTCAACTTCCTTTTGGCCTATTTGAGGGCTGCCAGTTCTTATGCCCCACTCAAGACTCTAGGGAAGAAGAAAGAGTTGAATTCTGATGAGGTGCGAGATATTACCGGTTTGGAGAAAAATAGTATTGCTTTATTTAGTGGAAAAACCGAGGCTAAGAAATCTGAGAGATTTTCTTATGTGGTAGTTGAGGATGAGGTAGATGAGAAACCTGCGGAGGTTGAGAAATCTGTGGAGCTGGAGAAGCCTGTCGAGGTTAAGAAGCCTGTTGAGGCTAAGAAACCTGTCGAGGTTAAGAAGCCTGTTGAGGTTAAAAAACCTGCTGAGATTAAGAAGCCTGTTGAGGTTAAGAAACCCGTTGAGGTTAAGAAACCCGTTGAGGTTAAGAAACCTGTTGAGGTTAAGAAACCCGTTGAG
>JAUUZY010000007.1 GCA_030592015.1 Candidatus Peregrinibacteria bacterium
AAATATTCCATATACGAATCTGCAAAATCTCGTGCTTCGTAATAATTATTTGTATTTCTTACATTTTCAAAAGCATCGATTACTGTCATTTGTACTATGGCTCCAAAAATACTTAAAAGTACGAAAATCCCTAGAGCTACGATAGTTATGAAGCCATCCTGATTCTTTATATTTATCATTTTTCGAGTGAGTAATTTGTCTTAATTATTCTATCACAATTTTTTTATTAGCCAAAAATTCTATATATGAATTTACAATGCAAAAAAGGCGGAGACCATAACTTAAGTCTCCGCCTTTTGTTTAATCAATCAACCAGCAATGCCCCGCTGTTTCAGTCAGGGTGGCACTACATATGTGTGTACATTTTCAATTCCTCCACATCGATCTACCGTCCAAATAGAAGCAGACTCCAGACTATCCTTGAACAAGCAATATTCGACATCCATATTTGCCTCCGTGACAATATACTCATTAAAAGGATTAGTCGGGGGAATGTAGCTCCTCAGCTTGCACCTATCCTCATTTACAGAATTGAGGTTTAGCGTGCTAAAAATAAGTCCGTCCGCGTCCTTGACCTTGTATCTAAAATCCAAGAGATGATCATCAAAGTCATAGTCCAGCTCCAAGACCTCACCTGTGGCGGCGTTGTAGCAAGGGTGGAAATCAGTAAAGGCTACGTAATTAAAAGTGATTTCCTCGGATTCCTCTGGGTTACCACACTGATCCACCGCCCATACCTTGAAGAAGTGGGTGCCATAGTTCGATCCAAGGCAAGCCTCAAGATCCATGACCATGACGTAAGGTTCAAATTCCTGCCCCTTCAGAAGAGGATAGAAACGGACCCTACACGGATGGCTCTCCTCCACACCAGCCGTAACGTCATCGACTGTGAGAGTGAATTGCTTAATCCCATCGCTGTCCTTCACAAGCGGTACAACGACAAGACTCTTGTTAAAGTCCTCATTAGGTCGCGGTGGGTGCGCAATTTGGATCACAGAGGAGAAGCTGTCCCCCTCTGTAGTGCTACGATCTTCATCATTACAATCACCAACATTGTGGCCATTCATTTCGTAGCCGGGAACATTAGCGAAGGTGAGATCACCATCAATATCTTCGCAGTATCCACCGCCATGGGCGTTTGCAACAGAATTTGGCTCTTGAATTGTCCACATTCCACCTGTAGGCGCACAGATGCGGTGTTGGAGCGTGTATGGGTCTGGTTCAATGTAGTTTTCGCAGCCATCAAACCCCAGCATCGGAGGAAACCCTAGCAGGTGAGGACAGTCGACGGTGATATCATCGAATAAACCGATACCGTCAAGTTCACAGGTGTTTGGAATAATAGTCATATTAACCTGAGTATGTCCCCAATTAGCTGCAGGTATATCACATTCTGGTCGCTTGGCTGTATCTACAAGATCGAGCGCGTATCTCACACCATACATTTCTCCCAGTTTAAATTGCATAGTGTTAGTTGTGCCAACCGAGAAGTTGGCAAATTCATCTTCAATTTCACCCCCCAAGTACTCATAGTTTACGGCTCTCTTGGCCCACTCATTATCAATACCAGGGTCACATTGACCTACTAGAATCTTCTGAGCCTCCTCCTTGGAATAGTCAAAGAAGTAATTCCAGACATCTACATATCCCACAAAATTATCAAATCGAACAGCAGGATCCTTTTTATCTTCATCCCTTCCGCCGATTGGCTGTGCAAAGCACTTTTCTGGATCAGTTCGAATGATGATTTCAAATTCAACGGCGTCACCAGGCTCACATCCGGTAGGATCACCTGTATCATTCCATTGAAAGTAAAAAACGATAGATGGACTCTTTCCTTCATAGCCCCTTTTTATCTCAACCTTAGCAAAATCAGGCACGCGACAGGCAAAGGCATCAGAGATACCAATGAAGCTGACCAATAAGATCAGCAAGATTTGTAATGGTTTCATGCTCTTTTCTCCTATTTTCTCTGCTATGGCTTTGTAGCACTGGGATGGTTAGATCTTCCGACAAGCTCTACGACTTCGGGATTAGACTCCCATAGATCATAGAAATCAATCGGATGTCCAGATACTCGTATGTACTCGACAAGAATTCTGTCGTCAATACCAAGTGCAACTGCGGAGTTAATACGCATGTCACACTTGAAATCACTGTCTTTCGCATCCTCTATCAACAATGCTTCAAGGGTTTCTTTCGACGGTGTACTGTCCGTGTGAAGCCCCATCATGCAAAAACCTCCATCTGCAGTAACCCTCATATTGATCTGGACTACCTTCAGCCCACTCCAATCCTTAAAGAGCTCGTAGAGCTGACTTGGAGTCTGATCCTCGTGAAAAAGTACAGCGAGCTCAACCGGCGCATCGGGCCGGTCCAAGAGCTCCGCCTTGAGATAGTTCATGTAGAGTTCATAGCCGTTTGAGTCATCCCTGACGAAGGCTTTAGCCGCTTTGACTGTAACCTTCAGGGCCGTTCCAATTTTTCCCATAGCAGTGGCCGAAATGGTATGGTTACCGGTACCGACCTTGTCATGTGGAACAAATGTGACGATCGATTTGGTGTTCGCGTCAAACTCCTTCTGTTTAACAAATGGTACGTCATCGATGGTCACAACGGCGGAACCTGGTGACTTGTCATAGGTAGACTCTGTAAATATGCAGACTCCATCGTCTCCATAATTTTCGAAGTCGACAGACTTGGTTGCAGGCTTTCCCTCCTCTCGCTCGATCAGGATTGGTGGGGCAATCGGAGGATCCTCGACCACGCCACACTCACCGTATGGGTTGGTCGAGTTGTTGACGGTGTTGTTGTTGTCGTCGGTGTTGTTGTCGGTGACAGTGTTGTTTCGGCTACTCAAATCATTACTTTCGCAGCCTATAAAGGTCAGCGATGAAATTAGCAGACAAGCAAGCACAACTGATTTTCTCGTTTTTTTCCACCTCATGGTAACTCCTTGGTTAGGTGTTAAATGTACACTTTCTGACCTTCCCAGCACATCAAGTTTAATTGAAACCTGCATACTAGTACAATCAGAAAAAATTAACTGATTGTCAAAGATCGATGGCCCTAAATTACAGGACAGGTCCTGTCTCAGTAAGTTTTACAAGCCAAATGTCAGTATTTTGTCACAAAATACAAAAACTAAAGTTAAAAAAGTGTTGGACCAATTTTGTGCAGACTTATATAATGAAAATATGACTCATTCTAATATACGAAAAAAAGGATTCACTTTGGTTGAAGTTCTTGTCATTCTTGCACTGCTTGCAATACTTGGCATTGTGGCTCTTTCAACCTATATAAACTCCACGAAAACTTTTACATATTTTTCCAACTTGCATGCTATTACTTCCACAATTCGCTCTGCTCGTTCCTTGGCGATAACAAATGCGAGCCTTGGTTACAAGGAGCCAGATCGGTATTTTGCTGAGGTAAGAGAACTTTCTGCGAATTATGAAGTTGAATTGTTTGCGGATACAGGAGACACACCTTTTGTAAAGGATGGAACTGACGATGGTGCTGTGCTTGATAAGAGCTTTTTCTTCCCTAAAGACGCCTATGTGATTAATGTGACTGACTCATCAAACAGTCCCCTAACGCTTCCACTCACTGTGTTTTATGAAAGAGGAAGTGGAGAGTTTAATGCCTTTGATACGAATGGTATTATCTCAAAGAACTTTGATAAATATATAACTCTGGAATTCAGACAAATTGAAGCTGATGGTATATCTAGATTTATACAAATTTTCCAGGTATCCGGACTGCCCGAAGAATGTAAACAAAACCCTTGTGTCGATTAAAAAACAAAAATCAGGAATTATTTTGACTGAAACCTTAGTATCCCTTGCGATGCTAATTACTGCCACTCTTGTGCTTAGTACTATTATTACTAATGCTGTTTCCACTACAAAGCTTTCGAGAGACTATATGCTTGGGCAAAACCTTGCGACCGAGGGTGTTGAGGCTGTAAAAAACAGACGTAATACTAACTGGCTTCTCTTTACTGACCCTAACGACTGGCTATATCTGAGTGCTGCTCATAGTTCCCAAGTTATTGCAGATACGAATTACATTACTAAATTGGAAAATGATAAATGGATTTTGTATGAAGATCCTTTTCAAGGGGATCTGGATTTGGACAATTACAATCCTGCAATGGAGGCTTACCGACTTTGTATACTTAATGGTGCATATGAACCCGGACCATGTACAGGGACAGAATCTGCTTTTTACCGTAGTATGAAAGCAATTAGTCTTGATCCTGGTGTGAGCGCTGTTTTTCAAGTGAAAGTGGAATGGAGAGATGGAGCAAGGACTCGCGATATTATTCGAAAATTTACCCTACATAATTTTATTTAATGTCATTTTTGAAAGGAAAAAAAGGTATGACTTTGGTGGAGTTGCTTGTGGCTACAAGTCTTTTCTCTATCATTGCTATAGTTTCTGCCTCAATATTGATTGATGTTGTACAGTTGGAAAAAAAGAGTTCGATTCAGAATGCATTTTATGAAGATATGAGGATAATTTTGCAGCAAATCACTAATGAGATACAGGCAGGAACCGTGGATTACGAGGAATACTATAGTATAAATGTACTGGGAAGTACTTTTTACGGAATAAATTACGGGGTCTATGGAAGTAGATTTTATGATCCCGGAAGAAGTCTAGATGGTAACCCCACAAACAATCCTGAAGATCTTGGAGTGGAATGTTCCTATCCGACGCTTAATATCCCTCCTGATACTATAGAGGACTGCGAAGTCATCTACACTCTTTCCACCGATTTGAATACTGGACAGAACCCTTTTGATTACCCTGGGAGTCAGGAAACTTATTCAAATGCCTTTTGTGATACTCCACATACTTCCGGCTGCTTGGTCCCTGAAGCTAATGAGCTTTATCTGATTGATAGTACCGGAACAAAGAAGACAATTCTTGGTAGAAAGAAAGTTGGAAGCAGTGATCATGCTATTGGAATTGTTAGAATGGAGGGCCTGGATATTGATCAGAATGGACTTGTTGATAGTTTTAGATGTACAGATGATTTCACCTGCTACTCTAGTGCAGCTGAAATTGCTACTGCAATTAAGCTGCCATTTATTGTTGATGCTGATAGTGTTAGGGAGAATGACATAACTTTGCCACAAAAATTTGACTTGGATATGGCTTTTGACCCCAATAATACTCAGTTCATACCTATAACTCCCCTTTCCATTAATATTAAAGAACTGACTTTTGTTATTAATCCTATAGAGGACCCATATAAGGCTTTTGCTGAAGCAGATATGCAGAACCATCCGTCTGTAACGATCATTATGACTGCCGCCTTGTCTGAAAAGACAGAAGACAGCTATCCCGGTGACTTTAAAGACATAACCATTCAGACTACCGTGACGGCAGGTGTGCTTGGAAATATTGTTTCCTACCCACCTTCAAATGACACCACTTGGATTCAAGACATAAACCCTTCGCCGCCCGTTTCCGTTCCTGTTCCTTAAATCAGACCACGAGAACAAATTCCCCTTTCGGCTTTTTCTTTGTGAAGTGTTCTATAGCTTCGGAGATTTTTATCCTGAGAGCTTCTTCGTAGATTTTTGTAAGTTCGCGACATATTGCTATCTCTCTGTCGCCGAAATGCTCCAAGAGGTCGTTTAATGTCCTCAGTATTCTGTGTGGGGATTCGAATATTACTATGCTGCGTTTTTCTTCGGTGAGGGATTTTAGAAGGGTTTGTCGTCCTTTTTTTACCGGTATAAACCCAAGGTATAGAAATTGATTCATTGGCTTTCCGCTTATGACCAGTGCAGCGAGTAATGCGGATGCTCCCGGGATTGGGGAGATTTGTATATCCTCCTCGATTGCTCGTTGTATTAGTCTGTATGCTGGGTCGGAAATGCCCGGAGTGCCTGCGTCGGAAACTAATGCAACGTCCTTCCCCTCTTTTAGGATATCTATTATTTTTTCCAGCTTATTATGGCTGCTGTATGAATGATAGCTGAGCAATGTCCCTTCGATTTCATATTTATTCAGAAGAATTTTTGTATGTCGTGTGTCTTCTGCGGCGATGTAGTCCACTTCTTTTAGAATGCGGATTGCTCGGAGTGTTATGTCTTCCAGATTCCCGATTGGTGTTGAAACTATGTAGAGCATGATTATTTGTTAAATAGACTTTTTTTGCTTTTTGAAATTGATGGAGCTTTTACATATAGGGGTGTCACCATTTTTTGATTCTTTAATTCTTTGCTGCTTAGAATATGACTAGTCACTTCTCCGAATGTCTTTTCTATATCAATAAATTCGCTGTCCCCTATCTTTTCCTTTTGATCCTCTCTTATGTCGCCGAAAACTTTTTTCACCTTCAATGTCTCAGCTAATTCATCGATATTTACTATCTCAGTATTTTCCCCCGATCTATTCAGATAAACTCCCTTTGATCCTGCAAATATCAAAACTGCGGCATCGTCTCTATCCCCATCATATGCTGACCAGCAATATCCAAAAGTATCTATCGCCTTTAGCGGACAATCGTTCAAATATGCCAATGTGTTTGCAACTGTGACTCCCACTCGTAGCCCTGTGAAAGAGCCAGGACCTCGTACCACAAAAACTTCTTCTATATCAGAGAATGACCTATCAGCCAGTAGAGCGTCTATTTCCGGCATCAGTTTTTCTGCCTCGTCATTCGCGCTTTGCCAAGACTTCTCTCCCAGAATACTTATCTCCCCATCAGAATCTTTCTGCAAAAGAGCGATCGCAGTCTTTGATGAGGCAGTGTTAATTGCCAATATAATCATTAGTACATTTTAGTTACTTCCGTTCCGGAGTAATAGTACTTTAAAATTGAAATATATCCATATCCACTTTTAGCCATGCCCTTTGCACCACATCCACTCATTCCCACTCCATGTCCCAAAAAGACTGTTCCATCGCAGAATCCATCATTCACACTAATCAAATATGGCGCGTCCCAGTTCCAGACATCTTTGGCGCTTTTGGTTGCGACTCCATCACTTTGATTGAAGTATGGTGTTTTTATTAGGGTTCCTTTGTATGTAACTACCTGTCCATCTGTTGCCTCCACTGCTGATGCAACGTTTGGTGATCTTTTTTCCAGCCCGTATCCAATGTATTTTTGGCTAGCCTCCGGATCGTCATTTAGATGATATGGTTTTCCTGGAAATTTGCTGGCTATATCCATGTAATATTTTGCATAGCTTCTTGCAGCCGTCATTACCGCTTTTATTTTTTCCGGTTCTTCTGAATTTGACACTTCTCCAATCCCCTTTAGATATGCTTCCAATGGTAGCTCATTTATTACTATCAATTCTGAGTCCACATAATTCACTTCCAACGTTCCCCTATATTGATTGTCATTTAAATCAGGATTCCAGCCCGGTGGATTTATGTAATTGTCTATTTCCATGATTATTCCACTGCTCGGTATAAATCGAATCGGAGAACTTTTCAGATATGTTTTCCCGTTTGCTGTGAGCTGATATTTTCCATTTGTATAAGATACTTTTCCAATACTTCCGCTGCTGAGAGTTGTGATTCTTTCAGTTCCACTATATGCAGTGAATGACCCATTTGCTGTGATTTGTGGATTTCCCACAAAACCCAATCGAATTCTAATATCCCCTTCTTCTCCTGTTGCCGCTTGCACTACCGTATCTGTAACTGTGGGCTTTATAGTTGTGGTAGATGCCTTTATCGGTTCCAAACCCGTATTCTCGATCACATTGTAATAAAAATATATTGGTCGCGGATAAAGATGATTTCCATCGATTTTTGGTCGAACCATCATGGCTTTACGTTCTATATCCTCGTTTTCATCAACCTCAACTACGAAACTAATCGTCCCCACTTCTCCCGGCTCCACTTCCTCACTTGCCAATCTAGCACTTGTAACCTTCAGGTCTTGCTCTCTCAAAAAGACTAAGTCCATATCCTCTTTTCTCCATGTTGCCTTCCCCAGGTTTCTGATTTTTATCCAAATCACATATTTCTCCCCTTGCTTCCATTTATTTGCTGAAGTCCATGATACGACTTCTGATGCATATAGATCCCCAAATACTGTTGTCTCAAAATACATTCCACTATCCTCCATCCAGGTTTGTCCTTCAACTACAGGGGTAAAGTATTCCTTATAGTATCCGGCCTTGGTCGGAGCTTTTAGATTCATTCTGAATGTTCCAATTTCCCCCGGTCTAACTTCGTCTTCTTCCAACCCTCCCAGTCTTGTAGTCCCTGGTGGTAAAAATCTGGTAAATCTATCTCTTTCATGGTCAGTTCCCAGCACCACAGTATTATCTCCTGATTTTCTCCAGATAGAATTTCCTGAGTTTCTTAGTTTTACCCATAAACTTAGATCAGTTCCTCCATCAATACCTGACGGCGGATATTCCATATCCACAAATTCATACTTAAAGTTATTTTGTTGAACGCTTATAGGCAATACCTTGTAGTCGTCTATTTTCTTTGTTCCGTTAACTATCGGTGCAATATCCATATTTACCAATTTGCTATTTGACCCCGCTTTGATTTTGAAATTAAAAGTTGCGACCGCTCCCGGCTTCACAAGCGATTCATTCATTGTTGCCAGTACCACTTCTCCAGATCCCGGAAAAGAAATCACCCCATTGAATTCAGGATTAGTGTTTACCACTATGAACGTCTCACTATTCCAATCCACCTTTCCTATGTTTTCCATTTCTATTTTCACATCCACGATTTCGGATGGTGTCATCTCAACATAAAAAATATCAGACATATCTATGTAGTCATAATCCTTTACAAATCTAGGCTTAGCTTCTTGCATCCTTGCTGCAGCTAACTTCCGAATAACCGGTATTTTCGCATAAAGATGTGCTCCCGGACATGTAGTACTCATTATATCTTTGTGGGCAAATATATTAGCCATATTTTTTCCTCTGAAGATGGAATACCCTTCCGGATTGAATCCATGGATTCTTGCTTTCTGAGCGATAAGTGTACTTATAGACGATATAACTTTCTCCGGAACTTCATTCTGTTCATAATTACCTAGGACGGCTATTCCGATTGATCCGTTATTTCCCGGACCTGCATGAGCCCCTATCACTCCTTCGCCTCCATATCTCCCCTCATAAACTTTCCCGTTCTTGTCTATAATGTAGTTATAACCTATATCTCCCCATCCCTTTGTTACAGAGTGGTAATAATAGATGTCGCGAATTGCCTGAGATGGATTATCCAGCTCCTTTGTTGTAGCTGTATGATGAATAATCACTTTTTTAACCTTTTGTGGGTACTGAAGTGGCCATACGTATTTTTTCCCATATTTATCAGCTTCAACTACCTTTGAAAGTACCAGTTCCTCCTTGAACTGCTCATAGAAATCGTCTCCCAGAGTTATAAGTATCGCTTCGGCATCATTGTTTGCAAGGTAACGGTAGGATTCATTTGCACCCCATGTGCTACGACTTGTTATGTTTGAATTTGAGGATGTTAGTGCCAAATATGTTGGCATAGAGCTTAGGGGGGCGGATGAATACTGAGGAGTCGGTGTTGGTACTATAGTTAAGCTTTTTTCAGCTCTTATAAATGTCCACTCCGGATTGTTTACTATTGGTGCTGACACCCCATCTCCATACATTATGTACTTATATTTCATTGCATTGGCAGGATTACTTGATGCCATTGCGTATTTTTCTTTCTTGTTTTCGTATTCCGATTCCACCTCTTCTTCCATGTCCAACCACTCTGACCACTGTCCATCAACTTTGAATTGAACTTCCGCTTCTATCTTTGTTCCCGGTGGCAGAACTTCCTGCCAACTTCCCCCCACAGATGTAAACTCAAAGTCCGCTTCATGTTCGGCTGAAATGAATACCTCCATAGTCTTGTATGGAGCGATTATCATCGGCTGGAATGCAAGTTGTCGCGATTGCATACTGATTGAAGATTCTATGTGAAATGTTTCACTTTCTGTTGAGTATGGACTCTCCATAGAAGCAATACCAAAAATAACCAACAGCAGTAGGCTTATACTACCCAGTAAAATTGAAGCTATGCTGATTGTTGCTCTTTTGAATAAATCCATCATTGTTTTAAACGTATTTTTCATATAATTGTATCATTTTTTATTGATTGGTTCAATTGTTTACCTTTACAACAAATCACATTTTGGATATAGTCTTTTTTGCTTAAGGGCTATTTTCAATATATTCGGTGCGGGAGCTAATTTGCAATATCTTTTATGGAAGTTTCTTACAATCTGCGTTATACAAAATCGACCTTCTCGAATAGGCTACTAATCGATAAAGAAGGAGAAATCATTATTTATGCGAAGGGGTTCCGCCTAAAGGGTAAGGGTGCCAATGATAAAGGTGAACTTTTGAATTTCTCTGAGATAAAGGAGTTTTATCACAGGGATGAGAAGATCTTTTTTGTGACCTTTTCAAAGGAAAAGTACGTTCTTTCCGATTCCGGAACGCTTTTTGATCAGATGCTTATCGATTTCTATAAATCCAGGAATGAATTTTTGATGGATGCCCTGTTTATGAAAGGTGGAAAACTTAAGGCTGAGTTTGAAGGACACTTTGAGCGTCTTAGTAAGTTTTCTAAGCCAATAAATAAGGGTAGGGCAAAGTTACGACTATATGAGAATAGTTTGCTTGTTATTCCTGCTACTCAAGATGCTTTTGCTATCAATTACAACTTTGTGAATTTTCATGAATTCGATGATATGGAGTATCAACTGAAAATAGTGATGGATGACGGTGTAACTGTTTTCTTTTCACAATTGGGTAATGATTTTGAGTTTTTTGAGGAAAAGATGAACACACTACTTGGTGGTATGTATGGAGCTGTTGTTAATGGGGTCTTGAAGGAGGTTTTTCCAGAATATCATGCTACTACACTTTTGAAATTGGCTAGTGTCATGAAGGCTGGAAAATCAGTTTGTTTGAAGGATATTATAAAGATGGATCAAGAATTGGCGACTTCTGTAGATAATTTTATTTTTGAAGATGAGAATTTGAAGGATAATTTCCAATTCTTAAGGGATAAGGTGGATGAATATGATCTTCATTTTGGCATTGCCAAAGATGAGACTGTGGAGAATGGTTTTATCAGATGGTTTATGATTTCCTTGGTTGAGGAAAACCTTGTTGGTTTTTCTATTCTTCCAAGATGGGAAAGTGGTGGAGATAGTGAAGACGGTGATAAGCCGAAAGTGCCTTCTGAAATGTATTTCTATAGGATCATTATGGAAAAAGGAAATCCTGCAGACAAGGCTGCTGACAAGATCAAAGAGATCGAGCAAGCTCTTGTACTGCTTAAGTTTGCAAAGGATCCTTGCTATATGGATAAGCGGGAACTTCGCCATTCGCCTTATCAATATGCTATTCGAAAAATGCCTTTCCTCCGAATTTTGCGAAAATCTTTTGTTGGGAAAATTCGTGCTAGTGAAAAAAGCGAGTGGAAGAAGCAGTTTGCAAAAATTGCCAAGTCTTCTAAATTGAAGTGATTATTATCACGGTGACTTTTCTTAAAAAATTAGTTAGAATTTTTCTGCAATTAAAATTTAATCCAATACTATTATGGCTGAACATAATTTTACAGATGACAACTTCGACGAAGAAGTACTCAAATCAAAACTCCCTGTACTAGTTGATTTCTTTGCTGAATGGTGCGGTCCATGCAAAATGATGGGACCTGTTATCGATGAGCTTGCCAGAGAATATGATGGGAAATGGAAGATTGGAAAATGTGATGTTGATGCAAGTGGAGCAACTGCTCAAAAATACGGAGTTCAAAGTATTCCTACATTAATTGTTTTCAAAGACGGTAAAGAAGTTGATAGAATGATGGGATTCCAAAGTAAAGATGTACTTATGAAGAAATTGGAGGCTTAAGCTTTCTCCTTCATTTTTGTAGCTGCGGTGAAGGCTATGATGTCTGCCCTATTGTTGTACTTGTTTGTATGGTGCGCTTTTACCCAGTTCCAAGTTATGTTGAGCCAAGCTCTTAGTTTGTCTATTTCTGCCCAAAGATCTGTGTTTGCCTTTTTCTTCCATCCTTTGTTTATGGTTTGAATTATCAAATTTGAGTCGCTGTAAATTTCTATTTTCAGATCCTGAAGATCATCCTGCTTGAATTCTTTGTGCAACCATTTTAGAGATTTTATAACGGCCATCATTTCCATCCTATTGTTTGTTGTATCCGGTTCTCCTCCTGAAAGTTCCACATTCTTGTCATCGTACATAATGATTGACCCCCAGCCTCCCGGTCCAGGATTTCCGATGCAACTACCGTCCGTATAAATTGTTATTGTTTTGTTTTTCACGAACTTGATATTATCATAGCGTTATGAGAATTCAAATTATTCAAATCGGAAAGACCAAGGATAGCTATATGGAGGAAGGATTGCGCGAATATCTAAAGCGCTTGAAGCCTTTTGCGAGTTTGGAAATTACGACCTTGAAGGAGGTCAGTCCATCGAAGACATTTCCTGTATCAAGATGTATAGAGGAGGAAGGTAGGCAGATTTTGAAAAATGTTTCTGAGGATGCCTATGTTATTGCCTTGGATGAAAAAGGGAAGGAGTTTGGGTCTGTAGATTTTGCAGGGCTGCTTAAGGGGAAGTTTGATGTTGGGACACGAATTGTTTTCGTAATTGGTGGTGCATTTGGTCTTCTGGGCGAAGTGAAGGAAAGAGCTGATCTGATTTTGTCTATGTCGAAAATGACTTTCACGCATCAAATGGTTCGCTTGTTTTTGCTTGAACAGATTTATCGCAGCGTTTGTATTATTCGTGGAAAGGAGTATCATATCGCTTAGAAATTTTTAACAAAAAAACGATGGCAAACGTTGTACTTTACACAAAAATAGAGTGTCCATTTTCCAAGGATTGTAAAAAAATGCTTGAAGAGAAGGGTGTTGAATATCATGAAATAACTATTGATGACGACCCTGCTATGATGCAGGAAATGCAGACTAAGTCCGGTCGGAAAGATACACCGCAGGTTTTTATAAATGGAAGTCATATTGGAAGTTTTGATGACTTAAAAGCGCTTGATAGTGTTGGAAAGCTAAGTGAGATGCTAAATATTTAGGAAATGAATAAACTTGTCTACGCCATAGGTCTGATAGCCGCTATCTTTGTTTTGGTGAATGTGAATGATGGGAATATTGGAAGTAATGATGTTTTCCAGGCTATTTCTGTGCCTGTAGTAGAGGAAACTATTGAATCTGAGTTGGACGATAAAATAGAGAGACCTGAACAGGGAAAGGCTGATGGATATTTTAGTAAATCTAATATTGAGCAGTCTATTGTTGATAATGCATATCAACTGCTTGCAGATGTGGAGGGGTTTGATTCTGAATTGGGAGGGGCTGTTATCCCATATGATCTGGGAGCGCCTGAACTGATTGCGGAATTTTTCCTAAACTTGCAGGCGAGTCAGGAGGTGGATATATTTGTTGTTATCGGGGGGAATCATAGACTGAGGGGGCGAAATAATATTTCTATTTCCCCATATGGATTTCAGACTCCATATGGAAATTTGGAGCCTGAACTGGATCTGATCTACCAAATGATTGATGATTTGGACCTTGGAAATTCTTATACGGCGTTTCGTGAGGAGGAATCCATACTGAATATTGTGCCGTTTTTGAAAATGTCGTTTCCCGATGCGAGGATAGTGCCGATTGCGATAAAGGATTTTACTAAGGAGGAGGACCTTGAGGTCTTGGCGGATTATTTGGCGGATTTGAATATTGATAATATGCTTGTTCTCGCTCCGACTGAGTTTAGTCAGGGGGTTGGCGAGAGGGCTGATAGATTTCATGATGAATTGAGTATTAGTGTGCTTGAGACTTTGGATAAGTCAGGTCTTGATCAGCTTGATAGTGAAAGTACGGCAAATCTCTATGTCCTGTTTGATTATTTGCAAAAGATTGGATGGGAGGAGGCTAGAGTTAATCGTGATTTAGCTTTTGTCCCTTTTTATGAAGGGAGCGCTGTTGGAGACAGAGATCTGACTATTTTGGCGTTTGGGGATATGATGTTGAGTCGGCATGTAAGGGTGCTTATGGATATTCATGGGCTTGATTATGTTTTTAGGAATATTAGAGGAGAGGATAATGCTTTTTTTGAAGGAGCTGACATCGTCTTTGCAAATTTGGAGGGACCGATCAAGGGGAACGGGACGAAGGGTGGAGAGTCATTGAGCTTTTCTTTTAATGAGGATGTTGCGCCTCTGCTCAAGTGGCATGGTTTCAATTTGCTTTCCATATCGAACAATCATGCGGTCGATCAAGGATGGGACGGGCGAGACACAACGATTGCGGCATTGGAAACAGAGGGGATTGGTTGGTGTGGACATCCTAGTGAAGCTGACCCTGAGAGCGTTTATTATGGAAAAGTTGGTGATAAGGATTTTGCCTTTTTGTGCTTTCAGGATGTGACTTACAAGCTGGATGATGATGCGGCGGTAGCGTTGATAAAGTCTGTGAGACCGAATGTGGATTATCTGGTGGTTTCTGTTCATTGGGGAGTTGAATACAAACATAGGCCTCATGGTGGTCTGCAGATAGATCCTGCGCATGCGTTTATAGATGCAGGTGCTGATTTTATTATCGGTCATCACCCACATGTTGTTCAGAGTTTTGAAATTTATAATGATAAGATGATTTTTTATTCATTGGGGAATTTTGTATTTGATCAATATTGGTCTGTAGCGACTCAGGAGGAACTGGCTATTGGAATTGTTTTGGATGATTCGGATGAAGATTCTCGATTGAAAACCAAGGTCTATTTGTTCCCAATGAAAAGCGAACGTGCTCAGTCACGACTAATGTCGGAGGTAGAATATGATCGTTGGATTGAGGAGTTTATTTCTTATGGTGACTATAGCGAGAAAATGAAAACTCAGATTAGAAATGGTGTTGTAGTGTGGTAATCTTCGAACATGAAAATTTTAAAGAAACATTGGAAAAAATTAATAGTGGCTTTTCTTGTACTCTCTCTACTTGGTGTTTTGGCTATGATTATTCCCGTTCTTCTTGTAAATAGTTATGAGAAAAATATTTATCGTAGCTTAGGTGAGGTGGAGAATGTTGACCTGGCTATAGTTTTTGGTGCCGGTGTGAAAAACAACGGTGATCCTTCAGATGCTCTCAAAGACAGATTGATTACAGTTGCTGAAATTTATGATGCCGGTCTTATTAATAAGATTCTTGTGTCAGGGGACAACCGATTTAAATATTACAATGAACCTGAGGCGATGCGTGACTACTTGGTAAACGTGGAAAATATTCCAAGTGAAGATATTGTCCTGGACTATGCTGGGAGACGAACTTTTGATACCTGTATTCGTGCTAAGGAAATTTTTCAGATAGACGAGGCTTTACTTGTAACTCAGGAGTACCATTTGCCTAGAGCTTTATTTACCTGCAACTCTCTTGGAGTGGTAAGTAATGGTTTTCCTGCGACAAGACAGAGCTATGTTTTTGCCGGCTACTACGGACTCCGGGAAGTAGCGGCTGTGTATAAAGCTTTTATCGATGTGTATATTTGGGAACCTTCCTACCTGGGAGGGCAAGTGGAGACGATTGAATTTTAAGTTCAAAGTGTTATAATTCTGCTCGTTAAACTTATTCTTCTCAAACTCATTCATATGAAAATTACATTTGCTGGGGCGTCTGGTGGTGAGGTTACTGGTTCAAAACACGTAATCACTTTTAATGGCAAAAATATTCTTCTTGATTGCGGAATGTTTCAGGGTCGTAGGAAAGAGGCCGATATAAAGAACAGGGAATTTAAATTTGACCCCAAAGAAATTGATGCTGTGATTCTTTCACATGCACATATTGATCATAGTGGACTTCTGCCTGTGCTTGTAAAACAGGGTTTTAATGGTCCGATTTATTGTACACATGCTACCCGCGATCTCTGTAACTATATGCTTGCAGATAGTGCATTCATACAGGAGCGTGAAATCGAATGGCTAAAGAAAAAGAAAAAGAAAATTGGACAGGCTGTTCCTGAGCCTTTATATACCATCAAAGAAGCTGAGGCTGCTTTGAACCTCTTTCATGGTGTTGCTTATGAGCAAAGTTTTATTGTTGAGGATGGAATAGTTGCGTCGTTCTATGATGCCGGACATATTTTGGGGTCCTCATTGGTTCATTTGATTCTTTATGATAAAAAGAAGAAAAAACATACAAAGCTTTGCTTCACTGGAGATCTTGGACGTAGAGGTCTACCTATATTGAGAGATCCACAGGCTATACCTGAGACTGACATTCTTATAACTGAAACTACATACGGAAACAGACTTCATGCGGCTCTTAATACAGTAGAGGAGGATTTAGCTGTTATTGTGAATAAAGTGGCTGAGCAGGGAGGTAAGCTTATAATTCCTTCTTTTGCTTTGGAGAGAGCTCAGGAGATTGTTTATTACCTGAACATTCTTCATAAGAAGAAAAAAATTCCAAAAATTCCTGTTTATGTAGATAGTCCACTAGCTGGGAATGTAACTGAGGTTTTCCGTTCGCATCCTGAATGTTTTGATAAGGATGTTTATGATGATTTTGTTACCGAAGGCAAGAGTCCTTTTGATTTCTGTGACCTTCGCTACACAAGAAGTGTGGATGACTCCAAGGCCCTGGCTACAAAAACCGGTCCTATGATTATCATTTCCGCTTCAGGAATGTGTGAGCATGGTAGGATTTTGCATCACCTGAAGAATAATATCGAAGGCAGCAAGAATATGGTTTTGATAGTTGGTTATCAGGCTGCACATACTAATGGAAGGAAACTTGTAGAGGGAGTTAAACAGATTAATATCTTTGGTGAATCCTACAAGGTAAATGCCGGTGTGTATGTTATGGATGCTTTCTCTGCGCATGCAGATAGAAGTGACCTTCTTGAATACATTGATAGAATTGATGATCTAAAAAAGATTTTCCTTGTGCATGGTGAGACAAAGCAGCTGAATGCTTTTTCCGTAGCACTCAAGGATAATGGCTATGATGATGTCTACTTACCTGAATATGGAGAACAAGTAGAGGTGAATATCTAGCGTTTTAGCTTCTTTACAGTGTGGAGAATTTTTAGGTACATACTCAAACCTATCAGTATTACTATTATCCCTATCTTCTTTTCAGTGCTTAGTGAGTTGTCTTCTTCCTCTGAGCTATTGTTTATAATCTCGTTCAATGAGTTTGAGTCTTCTTCTGTAAGTTCAATATCTTCCTTTTCTGGATTCTCATCGTCAAGATAAGCTATTATGTCTGACTTTCCGTCGACAAGCATCTCTCCATCTATAATTAGTGGAACTCTGTCTCCTGTATAACCCAATTCCTTTGTAAGCCGATCATATAGGTCTTTATTCTCTTTGTTGTTGTAGACTTCGTAGCTTTTGATATCCAATTCATTTTGCTCAATAAATTCTACCACCTCCTCACAATGACGACATCCTTCTCCTAGAAAAAGCATTATCTCCGCATTAGCTGTGCTAATTGAAAATAAGCTTATAAGAAGCCCGATGATGGCAAATTTTATATATCTCATGTTCCGTATTCAAGGTGTAGTCTTTTCTTTATTACTCTTACCCCAAGTATTGCGAATAATGTACTGGCAAATGCAATTGTTATTAATATTGAAAATACTGTTTCATCAATAATTCCCACCTGAAGTCCGATCGAGGCAATGATCAAATCCACAGCTCCCCTACTGTTCATTACCAACCCTATTAAAATAGATTTTCCTGCTTTAATTTTTTGTAAATATGCTCCCACACTTGATCCAATGAATTTTCCGAAAAATGCTATCAAAAACAATGTGATGAGTAACCACGGTTCACCTATCAGTCCACTGAAGTCCAGTGAAAATGCTAAAGTTGCAAAAAATATTGGCCCTAGGAAGCTGTAGCTCAGTCCATAAACTCTATCCTCAATTTTATCAAATACTTTTTTGTCCACTACCTCTTCAGATATGAACAACCCAGCTAGGAAGGCTCCTATTATTAAATGCAGCCCTATTAATTCAGCGATCAATCCCAAAGTTAATGCGACTATTAGGGTAAGCGTGAATCCTTTGTCTTTGTAGAAATTTCCTGTGTGGTTTCTGAGCTTGTGTCCTCCTATTATTACTACCCCAAAGAATAAGGTTACTTTTAGTATCATTATTGCGAATTGTGCGAAATCGAATACTCCTGTTTCTACCAGTGTGAGTATTATAGAAAATGCTACCAACAATACGATGTCGCTGATAACTGCTGACGCTAGAACTGTATCTGCCACCCTTGTGTTTCTGATCTTGCAGTCTTTCAATATTCGAACTGAAACTGCAATAGCTGTAGCGGATATACCGGTTGCTATGAAAAGTGACTCATATAGTGTAAATCCAAATGCCTCAGCTGCCATTGTCCCGAGAACGAATGGTATAACTAATCCCAATGCAGCTATTCCAAAAGATTTTTTTGATGCTTTGAACAGCTTGTTTGCATCCGATTCAAGTCCTGTGTGTAGCATTAGGAAAAATACTCCCAGCTCTGCGAGGCTTATTATCAATTCACTGTGTGGATCTATCACATTGAAAATTAATGGACCAACGATTATTCCTCCAAGAAGTTCACCAAAAATCACAGGCAAAGAAAGTGCTCGGAAGATCTTTCCCGCCACCCAAACTACCACCATCAGTATCAGCAAACTTTCAATTCCTTCCATTTTCTAAAATTAAGTGCTTAGCTATTGTATCAGGAATTTTGAAAGAAGCAAAAAAGCCATGTTACAAGATATATTATGTAACATGGCTTTTTAAATAGTGCTACCCTAAGAAAACATCTTAACACAGACTCTAGTCCGAGGACTAAGGGCATAAATGACTCTTCTTGCATCAGTAAAGAAACAAGGACGAAGTAGAGTTTTAAGGCTCAGCTTCTTTAAAGAAGGGATTTATATCATTTTTCGGTAGATATGGCACAACCCATATGGGAAGAAAAATGCTTTTAGTGACAGGTCTTGCAATCTGAAACTAATGCGAGTTGCTGTCTGAGTAAACAGACAAGACATTTCCCCAGAGGGGGCTGCACTTAGTGGGTAAGCACAGCCCTCTTCGGGGAAAGTAATTTAAACTGTTTTTGAATGATCTTTTGTTTTTGTTTTTCTCTTTCAACATATATATAATACCACGTCGCCATTTCAATGTCAACCCCTTAGTTAGAAAATTTCCTTCTCCCACTGTGCTGTATCAACTACGACATTCCCTACAAATTGTGTGTAGTGTAAATGTGAGCCTATAGCCAAGCCTGTGTCTCCCATAAGTCCTATCGTTTCACCTTTGTCGATGTATTGCCCTTTCTCAACAAGTGTTTCTGATAAATGCAGATACATTGTGAAGACGTTCTGTCCATGGTCAAGTACCACTATATATCCATATGATGCCGTGTCGCCTGCGTACGTCACCTTTCCATTGGCTGGCGCCCATATTAGTGTTCCCTCAATATCTGCATAGTCATATCCAAAATGTGAGCCCACATAAGTTCCATTTATATTTAACTTGTCTCCGAAGCCTAAAGTTACTCTGCCTTTTGTAGGTATTATGAATTCTCCCTCCCATAGCTGTTCTGTGATTGGATCTGATTTTGCTTCATTTATTATTGTCCATGTTGCATCTAGTAGCTCATCTCCAAATAAATTGTATGTGCTCTCCGGCAATGAAAATGTTTTTGTGTGGTAAGTTCTTGCCCCAACATTAATCTCTATATTTTCCCTCTCAAGACCGCCCTCTCCCTTGTCTATATCCAATGTTAGAATTTTCGTTCCTGGAGTTATTGTTCTATTTATTCCTACAAGCCCCCTGAAATACTCTATTTCTCCCAAATCAGTGAATTCCTCGGGCTGTGCCGCACGCTGGACCACTATCTCAGCCTCTGAAACATTTATTTCTCTGTCCGGTCTCATCAATCCATCCGGATAGCCCTTGAAGAGCTCTGCCTGAATTGCCCTATTCATATGTGAATAAAATACATGGTCGGAAGGCAAGTCTGCGAACCCCATCTTTGTATACTCCAGTGTTCTTTCCGGATCAAATGCTTCAACTAAAATTTTTGCAATCTGCCCACGTGTTATAGTTGTGTCAGGGCGAAATAGTCCATCATCATATCCATTTACCAGCCCCATTGCAGCCGCTTTCATTACCGTTTCGTGATGAGGATTATCCTCAGGAACATCCAGAAAGGCAAAAGTCTCTTCTGTCTCAGGTTCTTCGAATTCATGATTTGCAAACATTAGCTCCAAAAAATCTGCTCTGGAAATTGAATCATCAAATTTTGCTCTTTCAGAAATCTCGAAAAACAATATCTCTTCCCCTTCAAAATCCCCCTCAATACTCTTGATGCTTCCTTTTGGTATTTTGATCTCCACTGTATATCCCGGAATTGTGTCCCGTGCTTCAAATGGTGCCAATGCAAAAGTACCTGGCGCTGATGCTAAAAGTATTATTAGGGTAGTTATTGTGAATGATGCAATTTTTTTCATAAAGTGAATTAGGTAGTGATAGCGGTTTTCTTGCTTTTTGAAACTATGAATGCTGCTAGTAATGTTGTGATAGGTACAGCCAAAATCAGGCTGATGCTTCCTACAAATGTTCTTATGATTTCCTCTGCAATGAATTCATAATTAATTATATCCATAAAGTTTTGAGACCTATCCAGGAATAACAATAAAAGAGGCAAGGATGCCCCTGTGTATACCAAAATCAGTGTATTAATCATTGAAGATATGTGATCTCTTCCAACTCTCATTGATCTCCTGTACAGCTCGCCAAATGACATTTTCTTATTAGCTATCTTGAGCTGCTCAACTATTGCAGCTTGTGCAATTGTTATATCATCCAAAATACCCAAAATACTTATAATCATTCCCGCCAAAACCAAACCTTTGAAATTAATATTCTGAGCTGTTCCAAGTTTTAAGAATGTTGTCTCCTCTGATGCAAGTCCTGTTAGGTTCCCAATATCTGCAAAAACTGTTGCAAGTATTCCTGCAATGACCAATGTTATCATCGTTCCCACCACAGCAATTGTGGTCTTTCTGTTTGCTCCGTGAGAAAAATAAAATGTTAGTGGAATTATAAATATTGCTCCAAATATGGCTGCCAAAACCGGATCTGTACCATTCAATATCATCGGAAGTATCAATTTGAAAATAATTACAAATGACAAAAACATTCCTACTAACGCACCTAGTCCCTGCAATCCAGTTATAAAGAGCACTAATAAAATGAATATCATGAACACCCATAGCAGTGCAGTACTACGAACATAGTCAGCTATATAAAAGATATCTTGCCCTTTTATATGTGTCACTACAACCTTGTCCCCCGCCTCAAAAACCCTATGCGACACTCTATTACTTTCATCATTATCAATGATTATTTTTTCCCCTTCCAGGCTCCCCTTTATAAACTCAAGCTCAAGAGTCTGAATGAAAATCTCATCTTCAGTCACTTGCTCACCGAGAACTTCTATAATCTCGGCATGTAGAGTTTCCTGTTGTTCATTGTTTTCCTGCATTTCTCCCGGTCCAGTCGAGAACAAAAGTCCAAGTACAAAAATTACTGCAATTATCGAAAAGGCTATCAGTGATTTTTTATTTTTTTTCATAGGATTGTTGTAAACATTCAAAAAGTGGCTCGATTATAGCATAGCTAATCTGCTAAAATCTTTAAGAATCTAATTACGTTTATGAAAAGTTTGGTGTTTGCCTACAATGCGGATGATGGCCTGTTTAGTATGGTTAGCGATTATATTCATAAGATCGTTTCTCCGAGTACTTATGCCTGTAATCTCTGCAAAATAACGTATTCAAAGTCTGGTGGCATGAATAGGCAGTGGAAAAAATATATTGAAGGTTTGACGATTGATATTGAGTTTGTGCATAGGAATGAGCTTGCTGACAAATATGAAATAACTGAGGTCCCTCTTCCTGCAGTTTATCTGAAAGATGGAGATTACTTGAGCCTTTTGATTGAAACCGAGGCTATTGATGCTTGCAAATCAGTTAGTGAACTGATAAAAATTGTTAATGAAAAAATAAAACTTAACTTTTAAACTTTTATGTTTGATATTTGGATATATTCGTTGGGAAGTGTGCTTGTTATAAGTTTGACATCGCTTATTGGTGTTTTTGCTCTTGCCGTTAAGACGGAAAAGTTGAAGCATTTTCTGATATACATGATTAGTTTTTCTGCAGGTGCTCTTTTCGGAGGTGCCTTTCTTCATCTCCTTCCTGAAATTGTTGAGGAAACTGGATTTACTACATATATATCGCTCTTCTTTCTTTCAGGTATCGCCTTTTCTTTTATTGCTGAAAAGGTTATTCATTGGCGTCACTGCCATCATCCCATTACAAAAGATCATGTTCACCCTTTTGCCATTATGAATTTGTTTGGTGACGGTGTTCACAATTTGATTGATGGTCTTATTATAGGAGCGGCCTATATGGTAAGTCTTCCTATAGGTTTTGCTACCTCTATTGCGGTTTTTCTACATGAAATTCCTCAAGAGATTGGGGATTTTGGAGTACTTTTGCATGGTGGATTTTCAAAGAAAAAGGCTCTCTTTCTTAATTTCTTAATTTCACTTACTGCTGTTCTAGGTGTAGTTCTTGCCCTTCTTTTGGGTAGATATGTTGAGAATCTTACCGTTTTTCTTCTACCTTTTGCTGCTGGAACTTTTACTTATATTGCAGGATCCGATTTGATTCCCGAGCTTCATAAAGATTTTGAAATTAAGAAGTCTCTTCTTCAATTTTCTATGTTTGTGCTTGGAATTGCCCTGATGCTTCTTCTATTGCTTATGGGGTAAACTTATGGCATACTCTCGGCTATTATAAGTTTATTTTATGAAACGTAAAGTTATTAAGCTCAATTCTGACGGCGTAAAAAATTTAGGTGAAGATGTGACGGTGTTGGTTGTTGATGATGAAGAAATTTCTAGAAAAGTGCTTGCTAGAATGGTGCAAAGATTGGGGCTTGATCTGTTGCAAGCGGTCAATGGACAAGAGGCTCTTGATACAATCAACGGTATACAAGAAGAGACAAGGCTTCTTATAGTTACAGATATTGTTATGCCGATAAAGTCCGGTCCTGATTTCGTAGCTAGATTGAGAGGCTCTGATAGTCCCCATAGCTCTGCTCCGGTTTTGTTTACTTCAGGATACCCGGATGGGCACGAGAATATTGCTAATGAGGAAAATTTTCTTGAAAAACCATATAATTTCAAGGAGTTTTGTAAGGCTCTTCAACCCATTCTCCAACTTTTGACATAAAGATAAGTGCATGTCTTCTAGTGCATAGACTCATAAGCAGTCAACAGGAAAGGGCTGTAAAGGACTAATAAATTTTTTGTTTTTTGCTATCATGCTTTTCAGACGTGGGGGCAACCGTTTACTTTTAATATATTTATATGTCTGCTGGAGCTCTAGAGCTATGGTCCCCGAATACTGATAATGTAGAAGCGGCGAAAAGTTTACTTTTTGAACTGCGAAGCGGGGCGTTTGAGGCTCATAATCTGCCAGAGCATGAAGACTTGGGGCTTGATGATCTCTCTGTCTCTAGTGAGGCTTCTCTCTCTGATATAATTAGGGGTAAGATTGATTGGATTTTGGAAGGAGACTTGGAGTTAGGCGAGTTGCTGATTACTGAGGCGCGTATTGTGGAAGCTATTTCGGCTGAAATTAGTAAGAATGATGCCCCTCTTGCTGCTCATCAGGGAAGAGTTGCAGGGATAGCTGGAAATATTGTGCGACAAGCAGGGGGTAGTGAAAAGGAAATTGAAGAGACTGAGAATGGAGCGGTGCTCCATGATCTTGGCAAGCTTTATGTCCCTAAACATATCCGCAATAAAGAAGGTAGGTTCACGAAGGAAGAATATAGAGCTATGCAGGAGCATCCAGGTTTGGGTGCTGACAAATTAGATCCAGTTATTTGCGGTATTATTTTGAAGATTGTTAGGGGACATCATGAAAATCTTGATGGAAGCGGATATCCTGAGGGGCTACGTGGGAAGGAAATAAGTTTCGGCGCAATGGCTACAAGCATTGCTGATAGATATGACGCTATGACGAACAGAAAACATAATGTTGGTCGCGAAAAGAGCGGCAGGCTAACGCATGCGGCTGCCGTGCAGGAGATAGTTTCTAGAAGTGGCTCTCACTTTGACCCTGAACTTGTGAGAGCATTCCAATTTGTAGCTGCGAGGATGGCACCTCTTCAACTTTTTTAGGATTGTATTTCTTCTTTCACGGGCCGTCTCTCTAAGGCATCATGCTGCCCACTAACAATTTCGCCGAATAGTTTTGCTCTTTGCGCTAGTTCAAATGACTCCCTCTCCTTTTCCTTTGCTTTCCTCCTCCTTTCTTTTTCTCCTCGTGTGTTTGCGAAGTAATCCTTAATGTTCTTTATCGTTTCTCGTGCGCTGTCAAGCTGGTTGAACTGTCCTGTCCTCCTACTTGCAGGCTTCCCTCCCATATTCTTCGCCTTCTTATTTTTATATAGTGCTCGATCAGCTTTTTTGGTCAACTCAACACTTTCTCTCTCAAAGTCCTCGTCCTCAAATTTGATCTCAACTTCCATCCTTTTCTTGGCATCAAACCTAAGGTACTCCTGAACGTAGTTATCAAGATTGTCCTCATAGTACTTCGCATAGTACTGTGTATAGTACTTCGCACAGTACTCCTCAAAGTTCTCTTCACCGTCAATCTCAAAGCCCTCTTCACAATTGCCCCTAAAGTACTCCTCAATGAACTTTTTAACGTAGCCCTCAAGTATCACTCGAAGACGTTCCTCAAGGTACTTCGTATAGTACTCATCAAACTTATTCTCCACATTCTCATTCTTAGACTCAGCCTCAGCTTTAGCTTTAGCCTTAGCCCAAGACTCAATCTCAGTTATAACTGCATACTCAGCCTCAATCTCAGCACTGATCCTTGCTTCGGCTTGAGGTCTGGCCCAAATCTCAGCCTTGGCCCAGATCTCAGCCTCAACCTTAGCTTCAACTTTAGTCTTAGCTTCAGCTTTAGGTTTAGCCCAAGCCTCAGCCCTAGGGTAGGCTGTATGGTATCCCAATGTCATTGTAAGTTCCATGGATTCATCAAAATCTTCTTCCTCTATATGTATTCTTACTCTTCCTCCTGGTTCTAGGGCTTCTTTTAATGCTTTTTCTACTTCTTGGGGTAAATGATCAGCCAAATATGAAACTACATTCTCCTTACATTGTATCAGGATGATCGTAAATTCATCTCCTCCAAATCGACATACAATATCTCCCTCGCGGGTATTATCCTTCAATACCTCGGCTACTATTTTTAGAACCTCATTTGCAGCAACGTGTCCGAATGTATCATTAACCGATTTAAACTTATCCATATCAATCATCATTTGTGTCATAGGTAAATCTGCGCGCTTTGCATTTGCAATGTGCCCGGGCGACACGTCGGATAAATGTCCATAGTTGAAAAGGCCTGTTAGTTTATCTTTGGTGGCTGCTTCTTCGGCTATTCCTGTTTGCTCCTCAGCTATTCTTCTTTGCTCCTCAGCTATTCTTCTTTGCTCATCGGCTATTCTTCTTGCCTCATCAGCTTCCTTTGTTGCTTTTTCAGCTATTCTTCTTTGCTCCTCAGCTATTCTTCTTTGCTCATCGGCTATCCTCCTCTGCTCCTCAGCTTCTTCTTTTGCCGCTTTATGCTCCGCAGTTTCTTGCTTAAGTTTCTTTTGGATTCCGATTAGTTTGGTAAGATTTTTTGTGTATATTATTATCTTTCTGTCTGCATCAGGATAATCAGAATCGCTGGGTAGTAGGACAACTGTTTGTTCATAGTATTTTGTTGATTGTTCCCCTTCTTCTCCCTCCTGGCTCATTGTTTCAACTTCAATTAGACGATCCTTCACTTCTACACCTTCCCGTATCATTGTTTCAACCACCATATCTATCTTTTCGAAAATTATAATCCCTTCTGGAGAAGAGATTCCTTCTAGGTATGGATATTCCTTATGTGCTGCAGGATTAGTGTCTGTTATCCTATACTCTCCCTTACCATTGAAACGAAGTTTAATTATTGGTCCTGGATTATTTCTCTTATATTCACCTTGAGCTACCAGTTTTGTGACCTCAAATGAATAAGTTCTTACAATATCGCCTTGTCTCACAATTATCACATCGAATACTCTTATCTCCCCGCTCAGATCCTTTACCCTTATTCTTCCATCAACTGCTTCCTCCTCCTCCCCAAGTTGCTGAAGCATTTCTTTGTGTTTTTTTGTATTCTCAATATAGACCCCTTCGCTGGCTAGTTTCTCCGCTACTTTGTTTTCGTATATTATTTTTCCTCCTTTGCTCGCCACTACACTTTGGCTAAGATTGTAATCTGCCATCCCACTCTTTGCCAATTCTTCATCAGTTAATTTGTTAAAATAAAATATGAATGCATCTTTTTCATTACGAAATTTTCCAAGCTCCAATCTTACCTTCCATGTAATTCCATTTATGTCCATTAATTCGGCTCCAGTTACGCCATCCAGCCCTTTCTCTAGAAATTCACTTTCAAATCTGGCTGCATCATCTGGATTAAATTTTTCTCCTAAGTTTCCTCCAATTTCAACTCCTAATTCTTCTATTGCTGCTTTGTTTGCCCGAACAATTTCTTCAGCGACATTAACGGCAACTATTGGGTATTTTGAGTTTTCAGTATGCTTGTCAAAATCGATTGGAGGTTCTGGATTCACTGACCGTTTTACAACCCTTTTCCCCAAATTAATTCTTCCAAGTTGTTCTCCAAGAGGCCTTCTTCTTGCTCCTGAAGAATTCCTCTCTATCCTTTTCATATGACTTGGGCTGCTACCTGACATTGTCGCTATACTTATATATTATAATTCTCCCCCTAAATTGAAAAACCTGTAGAATGGAGATTAAAATTATCATGACATTTCTACATGCGTCAAATTTTGTGAGTTGACCTAAAAGATGTTTAGAATTGATGCCATAATTTGTTCGTGTCCCCCCATATTTACGTATGCTCTAGTTAAAGATATTAGAGCCATGATTGAGAATACAGATGCCAGTACGTGATTGAAATGCTGTCTCTTTAATTTATGGGCTACAACCACACCAACTCTTGCACCTATCATTACTGCAGGTATCGCAAATACAAGTATGCTTGCTACCTCCACAAAATCAAATCCTCCAGAGAATTTTTTGAAATATAAAAAGTTGAATAGAGAAATAAAGACATCAGTCACTGCCACCATAAATACAGTTGTTCCGGCTGCAAATGTCACAGGATATTTGTTTTTTATCAGAAGATAATAGTTATTGCTTTCACCAATTCCCACTCCAATGGCACCTGCAAAGAAACCTCCGATTGTGCTAGAGATTCCACCCAGTTTCTTGTTTTCCAATTTTGCATCTTTTGACCCCCTCGTTTTTATTTTCTTTTTTCCATTGCTGTAGTTCATGTAGGCGAGAGCAATACAAACCATACTTATTATTACGATTAATGCATCTGAAGGTAATATTTTTGAAACGTATGCACCTAATACACCTAATGGGATTGTGAACATTAATAGGAAGGCAGCCTGCTTATATCTGATTTTTTTACGTTTTGAGTATCCGTAGACTCCTGAGCCAAATCCAAAAAGTTCTATAAATATTGCACATGATATAGCAACAGATGGCTCTACTTTATATACTAGCAATAGAACGGGAGCCCAGAATATTGCCCCATCCACCCCTGTACTCATCGCTGTGGTTGCTATAATCAAACCAAAGAAGAATACTCCCCAATAGGTTGCGAAATCTATTTGTGATACTATCGAAATTATTGTCTCCACTTTTTTATTTTTGTTAGTTGACCCCTTTTGTTTTCTGTTTTGTATATTATGACATATATTTCAGAGGGTGTCAATAAACCCTGAGCAGAGTCCACCCTTTGTTTTTGTCTTATTTCAGGGCAAAACCTTAAATGTTGAGCTATTTTTGTTTTTCCTTTATATTTTGTGTGAAATTTAACCTTATTTTATGCGAAAATTAGTGGTTTTGTACCTGTTTTTCATGGTTTTTATGAGCGGTTGTTCGCTTATAACCGAGCACAATGGCGATTCTCTCTGTGAAGGATCTTTGAGTGAATGTGAGGGAAAAGTAGTTCAATTTGAGGCAAAATTTGCCGATGAGGTCTTTCAGCACATGATTGACACTGAATTACCCTATGAAAGGATGTTTTATGCTGATTCTGATAGATTTGGACAGTTGGTTGTTTATTCTAATGTTGTGACTGATGAGTGTGATGGAATGATTCTGACGGGGACTGTGATAAAGATAGAGGGACAGACTAAGCGGCCTGGCAGTGATGAACTTTATGCTGAGCGCCAGCTTATAGCTGAAGATATTGTGTGTATGCCTTGACATGTTTCGCATGTAGTGTTATAAATATGGGCCTATTTGTTAGTTTCTGATTTTATGGGTTTAGACGGTAAAAATGATGGCAGGATAGATGGAGATCCTGAGGTGAATGCTGATTCTCCTGGCACTCATGCTGGAGCGCATGATGACTCTGATACTATAAATGACTTGGTTGAACTTGGTTTTACTCCTGAACTCATGGCTGCCTTAGAACAAGATGAAACTGAGGATCTTGAGCCGGAAAGTGCATTTAAGAGGTTTTTCCATAAACTTATTGAAAGTACTAATGATTATGTTGGAAGAATTGCTGCAAAAGTACTATTTGAACATGGTGATTGGGCAATGCTCCCAGATGATGGAGCAGGGCAAAAGCTTCTTTTTGACGAGCTTCAGTCTACTTTTCTATCTGAGCATGGAATAGCCTGCATAAAAGATGAAAGTAATTTTCGAGATGTATTGGAAGGAGTTTCCACTGCTTCAGAGCTATTTAATGCGTTGCGACTCTCAGATATGCAACATGGCTTATTGAATCCAAAGAGACTTGTTATTATGCGAAAATATGCTAATTGGGAGAACGGAGTGGAACACCCTGGCAAAGAACCATGGGTTAAACCGGAGCGAGCTGACTTCATTGCTCAATTGGAAAAAGATCTTGATGACCTTGGCTATCGTTTTTTTGTAACTATGACCCCAGCTTCTGATCCCAATACTCAATTGTCTGAATTGTTTGAGAGGAAATGTGGAAAATTGTTTCTCGCAATTTATGATGAAGGAACGGAGATTGAGGAAATTGATGATAACGTTGCTATGGGGCTCTCTGTTATTTTCGACAAGCTTATAGAAATTGATGAAGAGAGATTTGGACCTATTATTTTTGGAAGTCCAAGTAGATCTATCTCATTTGAAGCAGAAGGAGAGGGACGCAAATTTAGAATGATAACTAAATCCAAGAAAGGTTTGGATTCTATACGAAAAATGCTGCTTGATGCCTACGGTGTGGCGATAGTTATTAATGAGGAAGAAACAATGAAGGCCATATCTTCTGCAACGAGTGTTACTGAATTATTAGGTGTTTTATCTGATCCTGATCTTGGTGGCGGCTTAACTTCTCTTCGATTGGATATTATTGATAGATATCTTGAAGACGGTGAATATTCCCCTGCTCAGATTGAAAAGGATTCTTGCAACCTGGGCTACGCACATTTTTTCGCTACCGATTCTTCTTCTACTGAAGGTTCGCCTTTATCAGGCCTTGTTGTTAAGAAATGGAAAGAGTTATTTGAAGCTGTGATGAATAAGGTTGATGATGCATTTGAGGAAGCTGCTGACCTCTGTGGGGGAGTTTCTGACCTCTGTATGGAAGAAGAATCTCCTGAAGAAGCTCCTTCTTTTTGGGATAGAGCTTGGGGAAAAATGACTGCTATTCTTAAATAACTAAATCTTTATGAGTAAATGTGAAGCCGAGGCTTTCCTCACTAGAATGGATAACAGTACGGACAATGATGTACGCAATCTTTCAGTAGAATTAAGAGAAGAGCTTAGGCTCGATCCTGAAATAGGCGATGCAATGAATCATATCTACGTGCGACTTATGAGTGAGTGCAATGTCGATATCCCAACTGTTGGTGATGAAGCTGAATTTAGAAATTTTTTAGATAGCGTAGAAACTGTTCAGGACTTGCTTGATGGCATAATGACTAAATACCCTTACCTTGTTGACCAAACTCAAGTAAATGACATTAGATTTCAAACTCTTCTAAGGTACAACTCTATGAAGATCTCCTCTTTAAAGGATCTTAGTCTGGAGGATTTTCTGCTGCAAGCTAAAGAGGATTCTCGTGTTTTTAAATATGGTGCTTTTTCTGTTGATGATCCGTTTTCTGAGGAAAACAGGAAAATGGTTCAGTTTTTTATTGCCAAGTGCAAAGAGCTGTTTTTAGCTTCAAGGCCTGACTTGGCTGACTAATATGTTATTATGCGCAAGCTTTTAGTAGCTTAACAATTTTTTTATGAAAACTTTTATTAGATTTGCGATTTTGCTCGTGCTTTTTGTGAGTTTTTCTTGGTCAGTGCTGGCGTTTTCCGACCTGCCTGAGAGCGATTCTCATTATCATTCTCTGAGTTATTTGGAGTTTGAGGGGGTGATCAATGGGTTTGATGATGGGACTGTGAGGCCGAATGATTTGATTAATCGGGCTGAGCTGGTGAAGATTTTGGTTGAAGGTTATGTTGGTGAGGAGCCTTCTTTGGATGATTTTAGTGATTGTTTTCCCGATGTGACAGATGAGTGGTTTGCTCCCTATGTTTGTTATGCGCTTGAGGAGGAATGGATAGATGGTTATCCGGATGGAAATTTCAAACCTTCACAGTCTGTGAATAAGGTGGAGGCTTTGAAGATTATTGTGAATGCTTTTGAGCTACCGGTGGGATCTGCTTCGGATGGTCTTTTCAATGATACCGATAGCAGTGATTGGTATGCGCCTTTCTTGCAAGTGGCTGTGGATAAGAATCTGATCGAGGAGAGTCAAGGATCGTATTTTGATCCGACTTATACGAGGACGAGGGGGGAAGTTTCTGAGATGGTTGCTAGAATTATGCAGATTCAATATATGGATGACCCTGCTTATAATGATTTGATAAAGGCGGAGTTTCAGACCTTTTTGTTGCTGCATAAACTGCGTGAGAAGAATGGTGTTACTGAGAGACTGACTTTGAATCCTATTTTGACTCAGACTGCGAGATTGCATGCGAAAGATATGGCGGAAGTTATTGGTGACATGTCTCATGAGAGTTCTGAGGGGAGGCAGTCATATGATCGTATAAAGGCAGAGCTGCCGGATGATTTTCCTGGACGAACTGGAGAGAATTTGGGGAGAGGAATGGGGCAGTCTTTTCAGGCGATTTCCAATGTACACTACAATATTTTCATGCCTGAATCAGACGATTGGTGTAATCATAGGACTACCCTACTGAGTACTTGCCTGCCGTTTACTGAAGTGGGAATCGGTGTGTATTCAAAAGACGGTTTCACGTATTTTGTAGAGGATTTTATTAGTACTGAGTATTCGGATGTGCTGATTGACTAGACAAAGTCAGAGGACAGGGGTTGAAGTAGTGTGCATCATCTATTCTCAAAAAACCCAGAATTTGGTCCAGTTTGTCTTCTTGGCTCTTGCTCCTCTTTGGCCCTAAATAGAGGTCTTACTCCTAGGTCTTCTTTTGTTGAGTTTCCAGCTATCAATTCCATGTGAGTCCCCGAGTTTCCCCCTTCCCTTGCCACTATCCATGGATCTCTATGAACAACTGGTCTTTGGCCATCTGATCCTTTACCTGCAAGCCATGATTTCCTCCAGGTATTTTCCTCAGACATAGACGCAACAAACTCTCTTTGAGCGCAAAGTTGCTGCATTTCATCACCCATTTCGATCCTATTGTCATCTGTAACCGTTACAGGGAACATTTCAAATTGTTTGTTTGCTAGCATTCTCTCTATTTGCATATAGTTGTACCCACAGTAAATCGGCTCTGATTCCTTGCTAGTAAACAGGAGATTCCCTTCCCTATCTATACCGAAAAGTATACCTCCTCCAGGAAGGCTTGCTGCTGTATCCACTAAACTCCCATTATTTGCTAGAAGTATCGAACTTGCTTTCTCCCAAATTTCCTCTAGTATTTTATTTTTTTCCTGCCTAGGCAATCGCCTAAATTCATCCCAAGTGTACTCTTTTTGCATTCTTAGTCTTATTTTTTTAGGCAGTTTTTTAAAGTGATTTTCAAAACGAGGAATAGGATGTTGCTCGAAATCAATGATAAATCCCCCGTCATATAAGCCACCACTTGGATCTTTAAATTGCTTCGGATCGTTTTTTATTTTGACCGTTCTGCCTGTTGCTATAAGTGCTGGCATTGCTCCTTTAATAAGCTCACTTTCAGGTCTCTTTTTCCCCAGTTCTGCCAGAGGTCTAGGATTCCCATTCACAAGTGCCTCTACCAGAGCTATTCTCAGTTCTTCGCTTATACTACTCACAGCGTCAACAATTCGTGATTCTCTTCTGCTAATACTCCCCTTGTGGGGTCCTCTATGTCCTTTTTCAATTCCCATCTTTTATTTTCTATATTTATTATAAATGCATCGTAAACGGTTGACATAATCTTTTCAAGAATTGTGGCTGGTGTGGTTTTCATTATTATTTCAGAAATATACATTTTGATTTAGAAAACTCTTGCAATTTTGCCTGAAAAAAGTAAAATCTCGGGTGCACATATATGTGCTTTTTAAAATCTTTGAAAACCAGCGGGTGTCGTATAATGGCTATTACCTCAGCCTTCCAAGCTGATGATACGGGTTCGATCCCCGTCACCCGCTCCAGAAACAATATGCATGGGCATATTTCAATTCATCTACAGATATTCTTTCGAACGGCTACGACCATGTAGCCTTTTCTCAAGAATTCTTTGTTTCAGCGAAATCTGCTCCATGCATATTGCTTCTGGCTCTTGGATGTTGGAGTGAGAAGCCGTAGGGTTCGATCCCCGTTGCTTAAGCATGCGATGAATGCGTTAGCATGAATCGGATGATTAAGTACGACGGAGTGCACCCGCTCCATTAAAACGTGACAGGCATTAGCCTGGCATTTTTTGTTAAAGGGAATGGCTGGAGTGAATCCTTATATAGAATTTTCTCGAGGAATTTAAATGTTAAGTAAAACTGTGGTAAATTAAAGATATGACTCTAGCGTTAATCATACTATTTAGTCTCTTAGGAAGTGTAGGTGCTATTATTACAGCATCTGTTTTCCTTTTATTTAAGGAAAAAATACAAAAAGTCCTTATCCCTTGCCTAGTTTCCTTTGCCACAGGGACTTTACTTACTGCCGCTTTATTAGGATTGATACCACATGCTTTGGAACATATTACTCCTTTCCAAACCCTATTTACGGTATTAACGGGAATTATTCTTTTCTTCCTTCTTGAAAAAATCGTAATTTGGAGACATTGCCATCACTCAAAATGTATTGAAGTTCATAAGAATACGGCACCAATGATCCTTATTGGAGATGCATTCCATAATTTTATAGACGGAGTTGTTATTGCGGCAAGTTTTTTAATATCTATCCCATTGGGAATAGCGGTAAGCCTGTCAGTAATCGCACATGAAATCCCGCAGGAAGTAGGAGATTTTGGAATATTACTCCATAGTGGCTATTCAAAAAAGAAAGCGTTAATATGGAATACTATTTCTAGTGCCACCACTTTGCCAGCAGCAATAATAGCCTATTTTGCTTTGGAAAAAATCCACAATATCATCCCCTATGTCATGGCGATTTCAGCAGCAAGTTTTCTGTATATCGCGTTAGCGGATCTTTATCCAGAACTTCATCGAAAAACAGGAATTAAGCATAGCATTATACAAATTGTTCTAATGCTAGCAGGCATTGGAACAATGCTTGTTGTTTTGCAATTTCATCCGTAAGAGTAGATTGTCGGGGATCGATAGATCCGCGTTGCTTGATAGCGCGATGAATGAAGTGAATCGGACTAGCAAGTACGCAGAGTGTGCTAGAATATGTGATAATGACTAGGCTAGACTGATTGAATATGTAGATATGGTATGTAAAGTGCGAAGTGAACCGGATAAGAACGATGTAGCGCAGCGTAGTGCACCCGCTCCATTAAATTTTATTCGCCACTTCTTCAACAAGTTGCTCCATCAAGCCGTTAAGCTTTTTTACCTTCTTCTCATCACAAGCTAATGTCTTTTCGTTTAAAAACAATGATCGATTGAATTCTATTTGAATGCCGGGGAATGTTCTTCTATGACAGTGGAATCCTAAAATATATTTTCCTCGATATGGAGTGTTTATGGCCACACTAAATCCATGGGATTCAAAAAAAGTCTTTATAAAATTAGTTTGTTTCTTAGTACAACTAGTGTAATCGCGGTTTCCTAAGCACAGATCAGGTCTTTTCTCTCCCGCATCTTTCAATGATTTAGGTCCAATGGACCACATTGAATGACCATCAATAAAAAACTTGGCACCCGTCTTTTTGATAGAGTCCTCTATGTCGTCATGGAATGTGTCATGATATTTCACGATTCTATCACGAATAGCCTCAATATCCGGTGGAGATTTATAAATCACTTTGCCGTCAGGTGTAGTTCTTACAACAACTCCATCAGCTTGTAACCTACATTCAGTTTCAATATCATCAGAGGCTCGATTTACATCAACGATTAGTCTTGAAATTTTTGCCTTCAATACATGGGCATTTTTTACGCTATAAATTTCGCTAGTATATAAATCTGCATGATTTCTGATGTCACGATCACTTATAATCATGTTTTTTCTGATGATTTTAGGAACAAAAACAGATGCGTGTGGTATGGAAACAATGACAGGATATTTTTTCATTCTAAAAATTTAAACGATTGAAACATGTCTATATTCTAGATATATTGAAAGCAATGAACAATCCAAAAATTATAATAATCGGATCGGACTTTAAATGGGAGGAAGAAAAACTTCTATCAGAATATTCTACATCTGAATTCATATTGTTAGGTGATCTTAATATAGAAATGGGCGAAAAAACTCGTTTTATGAGAAATGGAGTCGATCTTTTTGACTCTTTTAATGGCGACGAAAAATTCATTATTCGCCGTTCTCGTGGGAATTTTGAAAAACTTGTAGCATTCGTGGAAATTCTCAAAAAAAGAGGGTATGTATTTACAGATTCTTTTCAGTCTATTTCTACAAATCTCAATAAAGAAATATTTTTAGCCACCATTGAATCCAAAATATTTCCTCATCCAAGCCACTCAATAATAGTCCAAATGGGTGAGAAATTATCAAATATAAAGCTAGAATTCCCTTTGATTTCTAAGCCAGTGACAGGCCGACATGGTGAGGGAATTGTAATTCATGAAAATTTGGAATCACTGGAAATGGAGTTGAAAAGCGCGCAAGAGAACTTAATAATCCAAAAGTATTTAGATATTGAATCTGAATATAGAATTTTCGTAGTTGGAAATGTTGCACTTGGAGTTGTTAAGAAAAAAGTAGCTCCAGGGAAAAAAATAGCTAATTATGCTGCTGGTTCAAGTTTCCATTCTGTGGATCTAGCTAAAAAATATTTAGATGAGGCTGTGAACTTGTGTAAAATCCAGGAAATAGATATTGGGGGTGTGGATGTAGTAAAAACTAAGGAGGGTAAATATTTCATTCTTGAAATCAATAGATGCCCTGAATTCAAAGCTTTTTCTCAGGCAACTGAAGTTAATGTCTCAAAAAATATTATAGATTTTATTATACAAAAATCATGAAAAAGCACCCAGTAATCATTTCAGTTCCACATTCTGTTAGTGAGATTGCTAAAAAGTTTAGAGATAGGTTAGCCCTTTCAGATTTTGAAATATGGCAAATGTCTGATCCCTACACAGAGGAAACGTGCATTTACCCTCAAGCACACGCGATCCGTAAGGCTAAGGCCCATAGAATATTAGGAGATCTAAATAGAGATAGAGACTCTAAAGATATGTTTAGAAAAAATGATTTTTATGGTCGAAAAATTTGGAAAGATGAGAAAGAATTATCGGATAAAGAGAAAGAAGAGAATCTAGAACAATTTTGGGATCCATTTCGAAATGATATTAGAAAAAGTTTTAAAGAATTGAACGATAGTGGATTCAAAAAAATCCTGTTTATTGATCATCATAACACTGCAATAGATCATCCTGCCAATAAAGGACAATATTTGCCACCAATAAATTTAGGTAATTATGGGAATAGTAAGGGAGAGCTTGAGAAAACTCCTATTTCCTCTTCCCCTGAAATCATTACTGCATTTCAGAAATTCATCGCTGAAGAGTTACCAGAACTAACTGTTGAAATGAATATGGTCTACAAGGGAAGTTCCTTAGTGAGATTTGTTCGAGACGAGATAAAACCTGAATTTCCAGATTGTGAAATTCACGCCATCCACCTAGAGTACAATCTCAATTTCATCTTTAATCCTCTATCGAAGAAGGTGGACGAAACCGCAAAAAAGAGATTGCACGAAGGGATAAACAGTGGAATATCTTCACTTGTAGAAAATTATTTTCTATAGCCCCAAGCCCACCCCCCCTGTTAATCAAAAAGCTTCGATTAACTTCCTGCCAGGAGCTACATTGAAAAAACAGTGGCCACGGAGTGCTTGAGGGGGGTTCTTGTGGTATAATCACAGTCATGGATACAAAAAAAGACATGCAAAGCAATATCTGGAAGCTTTATTTAATTAGCTTCTTTGGTGGTGTCATGTTTTTTATTCCAATTCTGGTTCCATTTTTGATGGATTTTGGTTTCAGTATGCATCAGATTTTTCTGGCAGAAGCTACATTTGCAATTACATTAGTTATTCTGGAAGTGCCATCAGGTTATTTTGCGGATAGATATGGTCGCAAGATTTCTATAGTGCTTGGTGCTCTATTACATATATTTGGTTTTGCTCTGTATGCGGGTTTTCAGAACTTTTGGCAATTTGTCTTGGCAAATATAATCATTGGAATGGGAGTTGCTTTTATTTCAGGTGCGGACAGTGCTCTGATTTATGAGAGCCTCGAACAAATTAATCAGAAGAAAAGATATAAAAAAGTTCAGGGGAATAATTTTGCGATTAGCAGGTTAGCTTCTGTTGCTTCAACATTAATAGGTGCATGGTTATTCACTTTGGCACCTCGCTTGCCGTTTTATTTGAGCGTAGTTCCATTTATTTTCATTTTCTTTGTTACCCTGACTCTACATGAAACAAAGGTGCATCATGAAATCCATGAAGGATGGGGACATTTCAGAGAGATAATTAAAGATAGTCTTTTTTCGAACAAGAAGCTCCGGAACTTCTTGCTCTTTACGAGCATTGGGGCCTTTTTCACAATAGGATTTTTTATGAACGAGGCTTATATGAGTTTTATTGAACTACCACTAATATACTTTGGTGTAGTAATAGCCCTAATGAATATCGCATCCGGCTTGGCGGCGAAATATGCTGAAAATATTGAAAATTATATAGGTAAGCCAATGTCCCTCATGGCAATGGTTTTTCTACCAGCCATTGCGTGGATGGGAATGGCGCTCTTTAATAGTTTCTGGGTTCTTCCCTTATTGATTTTGAGCAGCCTTTTGTGGGGATTTAGTTCTCCCATTTTCTCCGAGTTTATTCACGAAATGACAACTAAAGATAGGCGAGCAACAGTCATATCAATAAGTGGCCTACTTACACGCTTGGTATTCACACTTGTTGCACCACTAATTGGATACATAACCGATGTGTTTTCTGTGCAAGAAGCTTTATTGCTAGGGGCAGTAATCTTGGTAGTTAGTGGATCTATTTCTATCTTGAGTTTGAAGAAGGTGAAGGTTATTTAGTCTCTCCACATATTTTTTCTAGTATTTCTAAATTTATTGAGGCCTCTACGCCATTTACTCTTCCAAGCTTATTTAGTTCTCTTAGCATTTTTTGCCCGAGCTTGCTTCCATTTTTCACAATAAGTGCAAAATCCTCTAATCCTTCTGCATTGTTTTCGGATAAGCATATTGTGCAATTTTCATCTGCAAGAATACTTTTCCACTCTTCCACTCTCCATTCTTTCCACTTTGGTGCAATAAAAACTATCCCGTTTTCGTTTAATAGTTTTAGTGTTTCTTCAATAGGTGGAGTCTCGGAATTAAAAATACTTCTATTCATATATGCAAAATCATACTTCCCCCATATTTCTGACTCTTTTTTAAAATCCTGTGGGAAATCCCCTATGTATTGGTGATCAACAAATGGACGCTGAGTTGTTCTCACCTCCAGAACTTTGTCCCTTATTTTTTGTTCTAGTTCTAATACGTCGTTTAGTTCAACCTCATACCCTTCTTCTTCTGAAATGAACTTTCTAACTAATCCTTTCGTCTCGCTGCAGAGCTGAGGAACAGATTTTTTTAGTCCTATGTATGGATTAATTGGGGTGAGGCTAAAGGCGTTTAGTTCAACATTAGCATTCTCGAATTCCGCTAATTTTCTCATTTGGAGAATGGCATTCCCTGCGCCTGGACCTACTTCGTTAGCATGAATTGTCTCTCCATCGGACAGTCTAAGCATTTCTTCAAATATAATTTGTGCTCCCCTTTCCAATGGACGAGTGTTTGATTCTAGTAGCTGCCCCTTTTCAGGTAAGTGGGTATGAAAATCGCTAGGTCCATAGGGTTTCGACTTTGGATCTAAAAATTGTATTTGGCCATTTTTTTCAGCTTGATCGATTCCTTCTAAATATTCTGACTCCATTTTGATCTGTTTAATAATCTGTTTATTATCTCATAAAGTGAGACAGATGTACATTCTGGCTTATGAAATGCCATTCTGTAGTATGCTAGAATGCGCACATGAACAAAGTCTGCAAAATTTCCGGCAAAGAGTTTGAAGTTTCAGATAAAGAGATTGCTCTTTGCGAGGCGCTTGGAGTGCCTTTGCCGAGCCTGTCGCCCGAAGAAACATTACGCAAGCTAGCTGCTAGCAGAAACGAATGGACTCTATATAAAAGAAAATGTGACGCAAGTGGTGACACCATCATAAGCGCTTATCCAGCAGATTCTCAATTTAAAGTATATAAGAACGAATTTTGGTGGAGCGATGGATGGAATGCTCTGGATTACGGTCGTGACTACGACTTCAGTAGACCATTTTTTGAACAGTACGCTGAACTTCAAAACCTTGTTCCTAGGGAAGGAACTTCAGTATTTCGAAGTGAGAATTGTGACTATAATGGTCATACACGTGAATCCCGAAATTGCTACCTCAATGGTCTGGCATACCGCTGTGAAGACATTTACTATTCATACTGGATGACGAACGACAAAGATTGCATCGATTGCTATCTCCTCAAAAAT
>JAUUZY010000016.1 GCA_030592015.1 Candidatus Peregrinibacteria bacterium
AAACTATGGAAAAAAATACAAAAAAAATAATATCGATAATAGTATCGATAATTCTTATATCACTAATCGCTGCATTCCTATACCAAAACAGAGAAAGCTTCAGCGCAATCACAAAAATAAACTACATCTACATACTTCCAATAATACTATTAATACTCAGCACACTATATATAAACGGGATTTTCCTAAAATTATTGGCAAAACCATTCAACATAGACCTAAAAGAACACTTCCAGCTCTCAATAGTTGCATCCTTCTTCAACCTAATCACACCATTCAGAGGAGGTGCAGGAATTCGAGCAGTCTACATGAAAAAAGTCCACAATCTGAAGTATTCAGAATTTATATCCTCACTATTCGGCAATTACGTAATAATATTCCTGGTATCTTCATTTTCAGCACTACTGGTATTCACAATCATCTATTTCACATACGGAATCTTCAACCTAATCATTTTCTTAATATTCTTAGGAATTTTCCTCGGAACTCTATTCACAATCACATTTCACTTTTCATTTAAAAAAGAAAACTTCATAACATCAAAAGTAAACAAAATACTCATAGGCTGGAAAACAATTGTCAAACGCCCAAAACTCATATGGCAACTAGCATTCTTCGCACTATTAAACCTCGTAATAGCAGCATTAATCATTCAGCTTATATTCATAGGCATAAATCAGGAAATAACCTTTCTACAGGCCTATTTTCTATCAATAATGACAATACTGGCAGTATTTATAAACATAACTCCAGGTTCATTAGGAATAACTGAAGGATTTTATCTATTGTCCGGAAGTATACTCGGAATCTCTCCTGCAATAAGCCTGCTTGTAGCCATAATTCTACGAGGAATCACATCTATTCTTCTATTAACAATAGGCCCGATTGCCAATTTTCTACTTTTCAAAAAAGTAAAATAATATTATTTCTCCCCTTCGTTATCATCTTCTTCCTTTTTCTTCATCAATTCCTTGTTAATAATTGATTCATTCAATAATTCATCTTTCGCATCTTCTTCCTTCCGTTTGTTGTATGCATACCAAAGGTAAAGAAGAACAACTGAAAGCACTACAAGGATAATTGAAAGCCATAACCAACAAAGACTTTTCTCCAAGAGTGGCGCCTCCTCTATTATTTCAAATTCAATAGTATCAAATTCACTAGTCACTCCCTCAGGACTCACAGCATAAACAGTAACCGTATGAGGCCCTAGCTCCAAAGGATTTGGAGCAAAGACAGTAAAGAATCCTGAAACACTATCGGAAATAATTGTAGATGTAGAAATTGAACTCTCAAACACAACAAATACCTGACTACCAGGCATTGTTGTCGAACCAAAAACAACAGGTTGATTATCAACAATCACAATCCTCAAATCCTCAACTACCGGAACATCATTAATCGCCTCAATTTTTGGCGCCGGAACTATCTTTGCAAAGTCCAAAAGAACTCTAACAGGGTCAGAGATATCAAATAATTCACCATTTTCATCATAACTCTCTGCAATCAAAATATATTCCCCTTCCAACAATTCAACCTCAGACATTAACGCATATTTACGCCCATCATCAACTTCTGACTCTCCCAAGAAAATCTTTTCTCCATCATCAGAACTGGCAAAAACTTCTACTGTTTTACCTATGTGACTCACACCCTTCACAAACAATTTGTTACTACCTGTAACATCACCATTATCCCAATTCACAATCATTGTACGGAGATCGTCAAAAGTCGCTTCATTAGGGTCGGTTCCATAGTCCAATATTTCCTCCAAATCAGAAACTCCATCTCCATCACTATCCTCTTCACCTATTCCCGTACCATATTTACGCTCAATAACATCTGGTAAACCATCACCATCAGTATCCTCAGCAAGCTGCAATAAAGCAGTTTCCTCATCATCAGAAAGCTGCAACAATCCGGCAAATTTACTTATTTCAGTATTATCAGGCGTCTCCCTAACCAATCTACAATCATTAGTACAAACTCCTATTCCGGGAAAATCACATTCCTCACCTTCCTCAACAATATAGTTTCCACATTCAGCAACCCCCTCAACTACCTCCTCACAAAGCAAAAGCTCACAAGTATCACTACAAGCACTTGTACCCGGAGGCTCACATTGCTCATTTAACTCAACTACACCATCACCACAGACAGCTTGTTGATTAAAGCTATATCTATAAGTAGACATTACATTTCCACGTAAATCCACGGCATCAATTTCAGCAAAAATCTCCGAATCAGCAGATAAATCAAGTGAAGGATTAATAGTAATTGTATAATCCAACGAATCACCTGTGAATGAGAAATCTCCATTATTATAAGTAACACCATCAACCCTCACAGAAACTGTATCAATATTAACCCCGGATAAATTATCTTTAAGATGAAACACAATATTTGTAGTCACAGAAACAGAACTCGCACCTGCAGAAGGATCCGGATCTGTCACATATGGAGGTGTATTGTCAACATCCGGCTCATTAAAGCTATAACTGTAAGTATTCATATTATTCCCTCGTAAATCAGTCGCATCAACAGAAACGTTAACGGGAGTATCAGCTACAAAGTCATCTATTGGGTCCACAATTATGAAATAATCGCTTGGATCACCTGAGAAATTAAAATTAGAATCTCCTTTTTTATACAAAGTCCCATCAACATCAACTTCTACAGTATCAATATCAACTCCTGAAATATCATCCTGTACATGCAAAACTATATTCGAATCAAGAGAAACATTTTGATCATTAGGAGCAGGGTCAGTACCTGTCACATATGGAGGAACATTATCCGTAACCGGTTGATTGAAAGAATACTGAAAAGTAGACATCACATTATTTGAAAAATCTTCAGCATCAATTTCAACCATAACAGGAGTTTCATCCAAGAAGTCACTTGAAGGATCAATAGTAATAGAATAACTAGAACTATCACCAGTATAAGTAAATTCTAAATCAGTTTTCTGATAATCTGTACCATCAATACTAACTATAACCGTATCTATATCAACACCTGAAGAGGCATCGGAAATATCAAAGTTAATATTTGAGTCTAAACCATTCCCCACAGATCCGTTTACAGGATCTTCATTCGTAACATTTGGAGGAGTACTATCTGTCCCACAATATCCAAGATCAACAAAAGTATAGCTTCCATTCCCAACACTATCCAAAACATCATTACTACTAACATCAGCAACATTACTATCAACAGTATTTCCAAGGGTATAGTCAAAAGTCAGCGTAGCACTGCTAACACCAGGTTTCCCTCTCAAAACAATAGCACCATAGTTCCCCGAACCATTAAACGTAGACAAGAGGTTAAATGCAGTCAGATATATTTTTTCTTCCCCCATATTTACAATATTTCCCGCATAAACATTGAACACATCACCTTCTCTGATTTGAATCCCGGAAGCTCCTGTATTTTGATCAACTATTTCAATCTCAGTAGAATCAAAATATATCAAAGCATCAGCAGCACTAACAGAGTCACCTTCAGTATCTAGCATAATATTTACAGCCACCTCACAACCGGTGCTAAACTCCTGACTAGCCGGAGAAAAATAAAACCGTGCAGCATCAGCTGTTGAAATCCCTGTACTAAAGATCAGTACAAACAGACCTAGGGAAGCTAATTTTTTAAATTTTCTAAACATAATATTTTATTAACTGGAGACACGAGTCTCTCCAGATTTATATAAATTAAACACTTCAATACTTAGATCCAAACCGTTAACAATACCATCAGCATTCAAATCAGCATGTTCCTCATTATCATACAAAGCAAGCATTGTAGCCACTATATCCAATGAATTAATATAATCATCCTTACTCAAAGCAACATCTCCAGCCAATAAGAAGTATGTTCCAAGTTCAGTAAAATCAAGGTCTACACTTTCCCCCTCTATAAATTGAATATTCCTCATGAATCTTGTTAGATGTGAAAGCCCCTTGTAAGAAGCATGATAAATTCCCGCATCAACATTATTTTCAATCACAGTAATTCCCTCACTTGAAGTAGGAGCAGCAAAAACATGATCAGGCTCTAAACTTCCAAACCCATACAAATCTAAAATCCCTCTAGTTCCCCAATTCCCTATGGAAGGTATTCTTTTTTCAGGATAGGCCGCAAGATTCATAAACACAGCCACAGGTTCCTCAACCACAGGTTCCTCAACCACAGGTTCCTCAAGCACAGGGTCCTCAACCACAGGGTCTTCAACCACAGGGTCTTCAACCACAGGGTCTTCAACCACAGGGTCCTCAACCACAGGATCCTCAACCACAGGGTCTTCAACCACAGGGTCTTCAACTGGCGGTATAGTTCCACCTCCACCAAGTAAAACCACCCCTCCACCACCTCCTCCCGGGATAATCACAGGTTCTGCCTCAATTATCTCAGCAATAAATGTTGGTGGCGGCACAAATGAAGGCGCAGCACCAAGACCAGGCAAAACTTCACCACCTAAACAAGGAACACCACTCACGACATCAAACATAACCTCAACACCTATAGAAGTACTAAGAAGTGTTTCCTGATCAACAGGAATCCCATCATAATCAACCAAAGTTCCAACAATTCTAGCAGTATATACATCAGTACAAATTCCATCCGGCAAAGTAATAGCAACTGTAACAGTTTCTGGAGTAAAAATACTGTAAGCGGGAACATCAACAGTGGCAGAAGAGAAAGAGAACCACCCCTCCGATCCTTGAATCTTGCCAGTCAATTCCAAGGTAACACCTCTACTTGAATCAATATTTGTTAGCTCCAAAGTATCATATATCGTAACATCATCATCAGTTGTATAATAAAAAGCTGCAGGATAAAGAGGATTCGTAGGATTAGCAGGTTTCATAGAAAATCCAGGAGTTCCCAAATCTTGTCCAAATGTATCCACAAACGGCAACAAATAAGTTAAAAGCGACAAAAGAAACAAGACAATAAGCCCTATAACAAATAAAACGCTTACCCTTGAGTAATCATTTTTTGATACCGAATTATTAGCTCTTTTAGGCATTGGTTTAAACGGTGTTAATCTCTATATTCTACCATAAAACAGCCACTAAGGAAAGGGGCATAAGCATAAGCCCTGAATATTCACAGTCTTGTAATTCCAGAGATATTTCTATAAAATCTAGTAAATTCCTATTATCATAAATAACCGAATGAAAAAGCGTTTTTTAGCATTTTTCCTGATTTTTTCTCTACTATCCCTAACAAACTTCGCACTAGCAGAGGAAAAGACAACACCAGCCTTCACTTTCAGTAATATCTCAACTAATTCAGAATATCAGGGGTATTTCTACTATGATTCAACACCTGGATCAAAGATCAAAGATCTCATATTTTTAAAAAATTTAGACCCAGAAAGAACCATAACCATTCACCTCAACACACAAAACGACACTCCAAGACCTCCACAAACAAGCTCTACTCAAATCCCAAAGGAATGGCTCAGTTTCACACAAAAATCAATCACTTTGGAGCCTCTTGAGGAAAAATCAGTTGAATTCTCAATAAAAATCCCTAGAGATACAGAAGCAAAAGAATACAATTCTATAATGCAAGTAACTCTTGGTGAGTTCACTTCAGCAAGTAATCCAAAGGAACCCCAAACAAGAGAAGGCAGCGTAAGCATAAGCTTGGGAGTAGCAAGACCAATGATATTAATCGTAAATCCCGGTGCCCCAATGATAATAGACCGCACAAAAATGGCAGAAAATCTATCATATAAAAGAAGTACAACGTTAGAAAAACTAAAAAGTTGGACCTCTAAAGTTTATAGCTTTACAGAAAAGTATATAGAAATAATATTAATAGCCCTAATAATTGGATTACTATTTAAAATAGCGATAAGCCAATCCAAATCAAAGAAATAATAGTTACTTATCTTTCTTTGTTGTAGCCGTTTTATACAAGAAGTATATAGTCAAAATAACAAAGAAACCTCCAATTGAACGCTTCAAATCAGCAAACACAGCATTCATGGAAAACTCCTTAAGCTCTATATCTTGAATTACAGTTTGATATTGATGAACAACAGGCTCTTCAGCAACATTAAGTTTTACATTAACTCCTACAGCATAGGTTAAAGATATTCCATTTCTTTCCACAGTTTCATCTCTACGTAAAGAAATAAGTCCTTCATAATCACCATATGGAAGATCTTCAGGAATCGTAATTTTATAATGAATAATTGCCCACTCTCCCGACAACAAATGAATAGTATCAGGATCCAACTCCATAGTAATCTTTACATCACCATTAGGATCAACAAACCGCCCTAGATCTCCAAAAATAGGAAAAATAAAATCCCCAGCCCTAGAATCATGATTTTTTATCAATAAAGACCCATCATATACGTCGCCAGGCCTCAAAGAAGCAATAATAGATGCCTCTCCATCCCCATTAGTAATATTCTTTTCAACAACCTGCATAGTAAACCCACTTCCATAAGTAGGAATAACTTCATATGCCTCTTTCAAAGTATCCTTGTAAACCCTCTGTCCTCTAACAAACAATAACAGAACAGCAAAGATTGCAATCAAAACAATATACAAAATTTTAATTCTATTATTTTTCTTAGACATAGCTCAAAATATTTATTATTTTTTAGTTTTTCCCTGAGGAATAAGGATTTTTTTACCAACACTCAAGAAATATGGTTCCTTCAACTTATTAACAAGTATAATCTTCTTTGGATTAAGAGAAAACTTTTTAGAAAGACTTTGTAAAGTATCATTCTCCTTCACTACATATTCCTTACTATATTTATATAGAGACATATCTCTCAAATTCCTAAATACAAACCAAGCAAGAATAAGAACTATAATTAGACTTACAACTAAAACCACAACCCATGGAATAGAATAAATCTTCAAAGCTCCAATTCCAGATACATACACAGCCGGTACAGAATCTTTTGAAAAATTATAAATATCATATAAAAGTTCAACTTCTATAGTATAAATTCCATAAACAAAATTAAAATCATCCAAACTAAGATGAGCGGTGGAATCCACAGACTCTCCAGGACTTACAGTTAAGAACTTAAAATCTCCATTATAAAGTCTCTTACCAAATAAATCAGATATTACAATATTAGCTCGAGGAATAACAGAAACATTTCCCTCATTCCTATATTTTAAAACCAAATTCAAGGATCCATCATTACTAACAAAATGACTTAGATTTTCAAAAGTAAGCTGAGGGAAAAGTTCACCCGCTATACGAATCAAAAACTCAACTCCCATAGCAATAGATACCCTTACCCCAACTCCAACACCTTTTAACGTATCCGTAGAAGGATCATAGTTTTCCAAAAGTTCATCTCCATACTGAGCTATAACAGCAGTAAATATGCCTGCATAATCACCAGGAGGCACTCCCTCGGGAATATTGAACTCATATGGAACATTAAAATTACCTTTAGCATCCATAAAAACTCTTTCCCCGTCAGGTAAATTTAACCATGAAGCCATAACTAAGTCATCAACATTTGCACCTGTCTTCAAAAGAGTTCTAGCCTTAGAAGAACTGGAATCGTTAAAAACTATATTCAAAAGAGTAGGAACATCATCCAATAGCCTTATCTTCATAATTCCTTTAATACTATCACCGGGATCAATATCCTTATGAATCACCTTTCCACCACCTTGCCCAGGAGCAAAGGTAAAAGCAGGCGTTCCCTCTGCCGCAAAAGCAATAGAACTACCTAATGAACTTAGAAGCATCAAAGCACTAAGAATTATTGCGAAAAATCTTTTTGTAGTATTTAATTTCATTTTTATTTTTAACTCAATAAAGTATATCAAAAAAACAGCAAGAAGACAAACATACTACCCATCCACCATTACCAAAAATAAACTAGCTTTATAAGTTCCAGGCTCAGGAAACCCCATATCAAGCTGTAAACGTCCCAAATTCAAAGTTCCTTCGTTTAAACAGGAAACTGTAGACGTAAAATAATTAAAAGAACTGGTAGAAAAAGACACAGCATACTCTCCCACTGCAAAACCGGAATCAAAAGAATAATCTGCAGGAACCACAGAAGCACAACTGCGCGAACTATCTATACTATAAGTATTAGATAGATCATCTACACCAATTGTAGGAATCTCTCCAGCATCTGAAGTAGCACTCCATTCAGCAAAAACAGAGAAATCAGAAGCTGGAAGGTCCGTTTGTGTCACAGAAGTTCCAGAATAAATAAAATCACTATCCAATGAAAACTGTAATCTAAAACCTGGTGCAGCAGTAGAATCAAAAAACTTAATATAATCTACACTACGCTCAGCATTCCAATAACCAATTTGAGCAACAAGTCCAGGAGGCCCCAATCCCCCTAATTCTATACCAGTCTGCAAATCACCAAATACAGTTAAATAAAAATTACCAGGTAAAATAGTAACGCTTATATCAGTTTCTTCAGCAAAAGTTGCCGCTGAGAGAAAATACACAGAAAGAAGCAAACTCAATACAAATAATAAAGAAAATTTTATTTTCATACGCCCATTTTATCTGCCGACCCCCAAATTATCAATACAAAAAAGAAGCTCACCTTATAAGGTGAGCTTCTTCAATTTATTCTAGTCTAAACCTACAAATCAAATATTAGTTACCTGCAACAGCAGTAATTTGAAGTGTAGATGTATAAGCACCCTCAGATGAGAAAGCTGGTACGCTCAATATAAATTTATCAATACGTAAAGTTCCCTTTACTGGAACATTCATTGTAGAAGTAAAATATTCAGACGGAGTTGCTCCAACCGCAGTTTGACTATTACCATTAGCAACTGTAGTTGTCCATTTATAAGCAGTTGCACTTGTTGATGCAGCAGCTGTAGATGAACCAGTAATTATACTCCAAGTATAAGCAGTTGAATCATCATCACCAAATATAGGAGCAACAGTTGTATCACCAGTCGCACTTATATTTGCAATATACCTGAAATTGCCTACAGGGATATCAGCTTGACCAGTTGCAGAACCAGTATAACTAAAATCTCCATCACTACTAGCACTACTAATCATGTGTAAATTAACATGGAATCCATCAGTGTCATCACTATCAATAATAGTAACAAAATCATCAGCAGAAGTCGCTGACCACGCAGAATCAGTGGCTACTACCGGTACTTGCCCAACACCTGACAATGTAATCCCAGCAGTAAAGTCTCCACTTGCCACTAATGAGAATACTCCTGCGTCTACAGAGGCAGAAAATTCACTAGTGTCTGAAGTTGCAGCATTTCCCGCTGAAGGTAAAATAATTACAGCAAGTAAGGCAGAAACTACAGCCATTACTAGAAATCGGTTTTTCATTTTTGTTTTTGGTTAAGAAAATGAAATAAGTATATATATTTAATACAACTACATTATACCCTTTTATAGAGCTAAAGGTCAATGCACAAAACTACGTACCATCAACAATAACTAAGAACAAATTGGAAGTATAATTTCCACCAACAGTCCCCGCAGGATAAGTCATCCTAAACCTCCTTATATCAATTGATCCTTCAACTATACAACCAACAGTAGAGGTCACATAGCCCTGAGCGGCAGAAGACATAGTTAAGCCATAATCACTGGTAGAAGATGTAAAGCTACCATTAAAGCTATAATTAGCAAGAGACTGCGCAGAAGCACAACTCGCGGAAGAATCTATATTCAAAGTGGCCGTAGAGCTATCAAGTCCCATAGTTGCGGATACATAGGCAGTATTCGAAGTGTCAAAGCCTCCCCACACTTTCAAATTGCTAACATCCAAGCTCCCTTGAGCCTCGGAAGATCCACTGTAAACAAAGTCCCCGTCATCAAGACTGCTCATATATAAGTTAACTCTAAATCCATCAACGTTAGTAGAATCATGAAAGGAAAGATAATCTGTACTTTCACTCCAAGTCCAAGTAGCACTATCCTCAGAAACGGGTGGAGCAGCTATAGACACATTAATTCCACTTGCCAATTCCCCATTCATTGTCAAAGTAAGAACTCCATCTCCAACGCCAGCTTGAATCGAAGGACTAACACTGGAACTAATAGCATAGCCACTCTGATCTTCCTCCAAATCAATTGTATAAAAAGTAGAAGGACTATTTTGATTAATATATGAAGCACTAATCCAGTCAGCACCCCTTACACTGGAAGAAATCCTAAGTTCATCTACTATTCCATTCATATTTTCTTCTCCACTGGAGAAATCTCCACCTATTGTAGAACCCTTGCTATTCCCCACCAATAAAGCAAAAGTATTAGTATCCAAAGTTATAGTAGCGTCCTCCTGAGAATCAATACTCCCATTTATATACATATTCACATTGTTCGATCCCGCATCCTTATCGTAAGTAACAGCGACATGAGTCCACGTATCTTTATCCAATTCAGTAGTAGAATAAACATCAATCCCGGCATCATTTCGTTCAAAAATCTTCCCTTGATCACCTGTTCCTTCAAAGAAAATGCCTTTAAACGCTGCATGAGCAAGAACTCTAATATCACTTACCGTTCCCGGATCATCTTCCTCACTCCAAGGAGACCCTCCGTTAGTAGAATCCCACATTTTCCCGTCAGTAGAACCGGTACCAGCATATAATTGTCCATAAAAAGAGACCAAACTAAACACCACAGAATCATTCAGCCCGGTTGTTCCTGTAAAACCTTCACTAGCCCATGAAGTCCCATCAGAAGAGCTATAGATATCATTGTCAGAAGATGTTGATAAAGTCACAGCAGAATAGATTTTATCCGCAAATACAGCCAAAGCATTAACCTGACTCAAGTCCGGAGAAGCCCATTCCTTCGCCTGGCTCCAATTGAATCCATCTGAAGTCCTATAAATACGTGTAGGCCCACCTGTTCCGAATCTAAACACACCTGCATACAAATATCCATCATAAACAGTCATAGACAATACTCTCATAACATAACTATCATTAATTCCATCATTAGGTTCCGTTCCCCCATCAGCATCATTGAAATCCGCAACTTCAGTCCAAGCAGTTCCATTAGAAGTCTTGAATATCTCACCCCCCTCTGTCTCAGAAGTCGCCGCCACACTACCTCCAACATATAAAGAATTGTTAAACACCGCCATAGTCAACAAATCCCCAGATTCCGCATTCACACCATCACTCGGCTCAGCACCACCATCAGGTGCATTCAAATCCGCAACCTCAGTCCAAGTTGTACCGTCCGAAGAACGCCAAACCTCAGACAAACCACTCACAGCAGCATAAAGATAATCATCAAAAACAGCCAAAATTACACCACGAGTATCATCAAAATCTTGAGCCAATGACCATGTCACACCATCCTGCGTCCTCTGCACCTGATTTAACGCATCACCAGACGCATACAAATATCCATCAAATACAGCAAAAGACTTAACCTGGTCCATGGAAGCCCCCAAATCCTCACTTTCCGACCAGCTCACACTTGCATCAGAAACCCTAGCACTAAAGATAACCCTATCATCAGGTCCAATCTTCAAGGCATACGATTCCTTATTCAAAATCGAATTATATCTATTCAATTCACCCGGTTTCACCCAGGCTTCAAGCGTAAAATCATCACTAAGATCCAAAGTCGCCGAATCAGCAATAGAAGCCTGATCATTATTACCATCAAGATTTAAAGCCCCATTTATCTTCCCTGAAGAAGTATTCAAGTCTGTTTCAACAGAAAAATCACTATATGGAGTTCCATCATTGCTACTAATCGTAGAATCAACCAAACAATCAGCAGAAGAACAGCTTTCATCAAAATGATGCACTGCCTTGTACGCAGGATTCCACGTAGAACCATCCCCTTCCCACTGATTTGGAGCAACATCATAGCCATAATAAACAAAGAGTTCAGTATCGGCACTATCGGAAATACTGGTCACATTAACCCATGCCACAATTTCCCCCGTAACAGGATCATAGCTTTCCAATTCATGAGAAAACTTTGTAGTTCCATCATCAGCAGTAAAAAGAATATCTCCCCCATCTGCCTGCTGAACATGACCACCATTTACTGCACTCTTCCAATCATTCTGCGTTGAATTCACAAGCACAGGAAAGTTCGAAAGGGCTGAATTAATATTTGTCGCATCAATAGTTATCTTCTTCCTATAATCCCAAGAAGCGTTATACCAAGAAGCTTGAGCTTGAACAAAAGTTCCAAGAATAGAATGAAAAATCAGCAACAAAACCAAGACAGAGACAATCAAGAGCTCGTCATGAGTCACTTTTCTCCAACTTTTTTTCAAAAACTTTAGATCCATTCTTTTTATATTTTATTAAGTTCCATCAACCATGATAATAATTAAAGTCGACTCATACGTTCCGCCATTAGACGCTTCAGGATAGGTCAAACGCATTCTTCTAATATCAAGAGTTCCCTCCACTTCACAATCCAAAGTAGAACTTAAATACGTCTGTGCACCTGAAGACATCGTCAATCCATATTCCTTAGTAGCAGAAAGCAGATCATCATGAAAAGTATAGTTACTCAAAGTCTGTGCCCCAACGCAAGATATAGACGAATCAATGTTTAGCGTCGTAGTAGCGCTATCCACACCTTTCGTAGCAGCAAAATACGTTCCACTCACAGCTTCGTATCCTCCCCAAACTTTAAAATTGGCAACATCAACATTTCCCTGAGCCGCAGAAGATCCGGAATAAACAAAGTTCCCAGTATCAACACTGCTCATATAGAAATTAATCTTGAATCCAGCAGTAGAAGTAGAATCTCTAAAAAATATATAATCTTCAGTCTCAATCCATGACCAAGTCGAAGACTGCTCCGTTAATTGAGGACTTGTAACCTCCGACAAAGGCAACGTTCCAGCAAAATCTCCGGCAACTGCAATACCAAAAGTATCTCCGGTATTTGCCAAAACAGGCAATTGCACACCTACAAAAGGCAGTAAACTCGCAGCGATTACGAGAGAAAAGATTGCCATAACTAAGTATCTACTTTGTTTTTTCATTTTTATTTTCGTTGCTCCCTTTATGGGCTAAATTCGTTTAGAGTAAAACGTAACTTATCACCCTATTGTACCCCATTTAGCACCAAATAGCAAACGTTGCAGCTGGATTTTTTTAATGCTAAGTTAATACATACTAATTAACCCAAACAAACATGACTCATACACTTCCGTCACTTCCATATGACTACAATGCACTCGAACCACATATCGACGTAAAAACAATGGAAATTCACCATTCAAAACATCATCAAGGATACGTAAACAAGCTAAATGCAGCCCTTAAGAACGATCCTGAAACAGCAGAAAAACCACTAGAAGAAATACTTAGAAATCCTCAGGAAATCCCGGAAAATATACGACAAACAGTAATAAACACCGGAGGAGGACACTACAACCACAGTCTTTTTTGGAAAACAATGTCTCCAGATGGTGGAGGAATGGCAAGCGGTGAACTGGAAGAAGCCCTAATCAAAAAATTTGGATCCTTCGAAAAATTCAAAGAAGAGTTCTCAAATGCAGCAGCTACTCAATTTGGAAGTGGTTGGGCATGGCTGTCAAAAGACAGCTCAGGAGAACTTTCAGTAAGTTCAACATCCAACCAGGACACTCCATTATCAAAAGGATTAACGCCTATTCTCTGTTTGGACGTATGGGAACATGCATATTATCTTCACTACCAAAACCGACGCCCTGACTTCATATCAGCATGGTGGGAAGTGGTTAATTGGGAAGAAGTTGCCAAAAATTACAGCGAACAGTAGAATACGAAAGATATTTTATAATCAATCTTAAAATGACGATCTGGATAATTCTAATTTTAGCCGTATTACTAGTATTTGTTGTTGGGGTATACAATGGCCTAATCAAACTCAAGAACAAATGTGAAGAAGCTTGGTCCGACATCGACACACAACTAAAAAGACGTTATGACCTTATCCCTAATTTGGTAGAAACAGTAAAAGGATATGCAAAACATGAAAGCAGTACTTTTGAAAAGGTTACACAGGCCAGAAACATGGCAATGCAAGCAAAGAGTGTTCAAGAAAGAGGACAGGCTGAAAACATGATCACAGGAGCATTAAAAAGCTTATTTGCACTTTCAGAAAACTATCCTGAACTAAAAGCAAATCAGAATTTCCTAAACCTTCAAAACACACTAAAAGAAATCGAAGAGCACATCCAACTATCAAGACGTTACTACAATGCTACTGTCCGTGACTTCAACACTAAGATTCAGGTATTCCCAAACAACATTGTAGCCGGAATATTCAGCTTCAAGGACCGTGAATTCTTCGAAACTGACGAGGAGTCCAAAGAAAACGTAAAAGTGAGTTTCAAGGAAGAATCAAAACCTGAGGCAGAACCTGCAGCCCCAGAGGCACCAGCAACACCGGAGGTACCTGCAGAACCTACAGAGCCAAAGGAAGAATCAAAACCGGAAGACACAAAAGAGTAAATTATGAAATTCATTTTAAAGACTTCAGTTGCAACTCTACTGCTATTTGTAAGCATGCTCGCAACAGCATCAGCAGATACCCCTGTATTGAGAACTGATGAAACAGCTCCCAGTGAAATAGGCTTAGATGACTATCTTGAGGAAGAATACGATTATGACTACGACGACTACAGCTACACAGAGGATTGGGAAATTTTAAAATTTCATGCAGACATCACGATCAATGAAGACAGCATGGTTGAGGTTACCGAAACCATAATTGCAGATTTTACTAATGAAGCACACAGAGGAGTAGCTAGAGAAATTCCATACGAATATACGGATGGGGGGTATTACAAAGCACATTTCGAATTCGTAGACGCTACAAATCCGAGAGGAGAAAGCTGGAACAACACCGTATATAAAGAATACGGATACTTCACAGTAGAAATGAGGCATCCTGAACTTAAATTGATGAACGGACGAGAAACATTCGTATTAAAATATATAGCAGCAAAAGTGATAGGCTACTTTGACGAAGAAACCGCAAAAATGTTCGACACATTCCCTCATGATGAATTCTATTGGAACGTAAACGGAACAGAATGGGTTGTCCCTACAGGAATAGTATCTGCCACAATAAATCTTCCAGGAAATTTTAAAGAAGATGAGTTGAATTTAAGCTGTATAACAGGAGAATTCGGAGAAATCCAAGCAAATTGTGAGTGGAAAATAGAGAGCCCAAGCAAAGTAACGTTCACAACAACAAAGCCACTGCAAGCATATGAAAACCTTACAATCGTAGTGGGACTTCCACCAGGAACATTGACGCCAATATCTTTTTTAAAAGAAATATATTGGTTCCTAATGGAAAACAAAGGAATCTTTCTAGCCCCATTTACATTTATAGTAATGTTCATTATATGGCTAAGCTATGGACGTGACCCTCAAACAAGCAGAGACACTGTAATGCCACATTACAAACCACCAAGAGAATTATCACCTACGGAAACTGGAACAATCATAGACGAAAAACTAGACCCAAGAGACATAACAGCAACCATCATGGATCTGGCTATAAAAGGTTACATAAAAATAACTGAAGTCAAAAAAACAATAGGAGTAGATCACAGACTGGAAAAAATCAAAACATACAAAGAAGGTAAGAAATTTGAAAAACTCATCTTTAAGGGCATATTTGCAAGCGGTGACAAAGTAAAAGTCAGCAATTTAAAAAACAAATTCTACACACACCTTCCAAAAATAAAGAAGGAAGTAATGACTCAGTTAATAAAAGATGACTACTTCCCACACAATCCAGCCACCGTAAGAATTCTATACAGAACAATAAGCGGAGCTCTCGTCTTTATACCATTTTGGCTGGGAGGTTATTTCGCAATAGGAACAACCATCGGAATAATTGCATCAGGAGCCATAATCTTTCTTTTCGGACGAATAATGCCACGAAAAACAAAGAAAGGAACAGAGACATACTATGAATTAAAAGGACTATACGAATACATAAACACAGCGGAAAAAGACAGAATGAAGTTTCAAGAAGACAACAACATAATATTCGAAAAACTACTTCCATACGCAATGGCATACGGGATAGTCAAAAAATGGACAAAAGCTTTCGACGGGCTAATTGTTACACCACCAAGCTGGTACGTACCATATAAGGCTTGGGGAGCTGGTCATCCATTCAGAATGAGATACATGGCAAACAACCTAAACAAAATGGGACGAAGATTAACATCAAATATATCTTCAAAGCCATCAAGCAGCGGAAGCGGCGGAAGAGGTAGCGGCGGATCCTGGGGAGGATCTAGCGGCTTCAGTAGTGGAGGAGGGTTCTCCGGAGGTGGATTCGGAGGAGGCGGCGGAAGAGGTCTATGATTCAATTTCCTCAATCAACGAATCAATCTCGTCTCTAAGTTCAGCAGCTTTTTCAAATTCCAAGTTCTGACTCGCAATTTCCATTTTAGACTCAAGGCTAGCAACAATTTTCTTAAATTCGTCTTTTGGAATTTTCTTAAAATCAACAGCCCGCGTTTCCTTTTTCTTCCCACCAAAATGACTAATATCACGTACAGCCTTTTTGATAGTTTGTGGAGTAATCCCATGCTTTTTATTGTGCTCAGCCTGCTTAACCCTTCTTCTGTCTGTTTCAGAGATGCACTTATTCATCGCATCAGTCATCTTGTCAGCGTACATGATTACACGACCATTCACGTTCCTCGCACATCGTCCAACAGTCTGAATAAGCGCACTCGCACTACGCAAGAACCCCTGCTTGTCAGCATCCAAAATCGTCACAAGACTAACCTCCGGCAAATCAAGACCTTCCCTAAGCAAGTTAATTCCAACCAACACATCAAACTTTCCATATCTCAAATCACGCAAAATCTCTATTCGTTCAATAGTATCAATATCTGAATGCAAGTATCTCACTCGCACATCCGCATCAGCCAAAAAGTCAGTCAAATCTTCAGAACTACGCTTAGTCAAAGTTGTAATCAGCACCCTTTCACCGGCTTTCACTCGCTTCCCAATTTCTTTCAACAGGTCAGAAATCTGCCCCTTCGTAGGACGAACTTCAATTACAGGATCAAGAAGACCTGTCGGCCTTACCACCTGTTCAACAATCGCTTTTTTCTTTGTATTAGCAAACTCATATTTCCCGGGAGTCGCAGACACAAAAACCACATTCTTCATATACCCTTCAAATTCATCAAATCTCAAAGGCCTATTGTCATGAGAAGAAGGCAATCTAAATCCATGCTCGATAAGAGTTCGCTTCCTGGAAAAATTTCCATTATGCATGCCCCCTACTTGCGGCACAGAAATATGTGACTCATCTATAAACATCAAAAAATCATCCGGCAAGTAATCAAGCAAGGTACTCGGTCTCTCACCATCCCCCTTTCCAGACAAGTATCGAGTATAATTCTCAATTCCATTACAATATCCGGTCTCCAAAAGTATCTCTAGGTCATATTCCGTTCGCGTCTTGATTCTTTCCGCCTCAAGATTACGTCCGGTCTTTTTAAACTCATCATATCGTAGCTGCAAATCAGTCTCAATCAGCTTCACAGACCTATCAATCTTCTCCTGAGTAGTCACGGCATGTTTCGCAGGAAAAATAGTCACAGTCTCAAGTGATTTAACAATTTCACCTGTAAAAGTCTCAACCTCGGTAATCGCTTCAATTTCATCACCAAAAAATTCAATTCGAATAATAGTATCTTTATCAGGCGGAAAAACCTCAACAGTATCACCAAGAACATGGAACATACTATTTTTGAATTCCATAGAAGATCGAGTGTATTGCAAATCCGTCAATTGACGAAGAAATCTATCACGCTGAATCATATCTCCAACCTTCACAGTTTGCGCCAAAGCGTTATAGTCATCTACATCACCCAAGCCATAAATACATGACACAGAAGCCACAATCAGCACATCCTTTCGCGTAAGTAAATTCGCAGTCGCAGCATGTCGAAATTTATCAATCTCCTCATTAATAGAAGCATCTTTCTCAATATATGTATCTGTAGCCGGCATATACGCCTCAGGCTGATAATAATCATAATAAGAAACAAAATAACTTATCGCATTATCAGGAAAAAACTCCTGAAACTCAGAACAAAGCTGAGCTGCCAAAGTCTTGTTATGAGCCAAAACCAACGTCGGCCGCTGAAGTTCCTCAACAACCTTCGCCATAGTAAAGGTCTTTCCGGACCCAGTCACACCAAGCAAAGTCTGAAACCTCTCGCCTTTATTAATTCCCTTCGACAAAGCTTTAATAGCCGCCGGTTGATCCCCCTTCGGAGTCATCTCTGATTTTAGTACAAACTTTTTCATAACAATGCTCTATTAATAGCCAAAAGATAGTATCACAAAGACTAATATTCCTCCACACCAATACCAGGATCAGTGGAATTAATTTCCAACCCCCTTATCTTTAAAACAACAGGAGTTCTTACCTCCTTCTTCGGACAATTTTCAGGAGTTAACTGAGAAAGATATGTTATTCTGGCTTCGTTAACTGCCTCAAGATCAAAGTCCGACCCAATCCCCTCTGCTATTTTCATTAATTCAGCAGAAACTGCATCATGATCCATATGCCTAGATGAATTAAACATAACTCTAAAGTCCTCAGCCTTAATACCAATATCAAGATCCTCAGCAACACTCAATATTCCAAAATTATTATTTTCTTCCATCTCCCAAGCCCAGTCACCATTCACAGCAAGTTCCTGTGAGTAGACCTTCAATGAAAGAAGTATTCTTTTTCTAAGATCCTCAATGCAAAGCCGTAAATCTTCCCCAACTTCATGCGTAAAATACAAAAAACTATCAGACCCAGCCGAAACAGCAACTCTTCGTTTTGCTTTCACAGCCTCAGGGTTTTCAATCCTCACAGCATAACCTGCAGAATCAATAGGCTTCTTAGGACCAAATTTAGCCCTCTTAGTTATAAGTAAAACAGCACTACTATTGTCATTTGCAATTACAGAGCTCCACTCTCCCGTCACCGCATGCCCTTGTAAACAAGCCTCCAATTTTTTCAATATCTCAATTCTGATCTTTTCAACAGGAACGCGCAAAGCCTCTGCCACCTTATCCGTAGATTCCTTGAAGCTCTCCGATCCAGCCACCGTCTCCACCCCATTGATTTTCCTTCCTTTTGCCATCTCTATAATGATATGATGTAAATCTGTTAGACAGCTTTAACAATTTTCCTAAACCTTGTCAAGTATGAGCCATACAGATTTCGCAATAAAAATAGCAAAACAAGCTGGGGAACTAATTTTGGAAGAATGTAAAAAAGGTTTCAAAGTAGACCTAAAAGGCAAAAACGACCTAGTCACAAATGTTGATAAAGCAGTAGAAGAGTTCCTAGTCTCAGAGATAAACAAAGAGTATCCAGACCACGCAATTTTGGCAGAAGAAAACGATTACAACGACGAAGCAGAATTATCAAAAGCACCATATATATGGATAATCGATCCAATCGACGGGACAACAAATTTCGCACACGGCTTACCACAATTTGCCATCTCAATCGGTTTATTCAAGCGAGAAAGTTCAAAAAGCTCACAAAACTATGACTATATGACAGGAGAACTAGTAGCAGGAGTAATATACGCCCCAAAAATGAACGAGCTATATCATGCAGAGAAGGGAAAAGGAGCATTTCTAAACAATGAAAAAATCGAAGTCTCGAAAGTAGACAAAGTAGAAAACTCCCTACTGGTCACAGGCTTCCCAACAAAAAACAGAAAACAAAATCTACCATATTTCGAATCACTTCTGGGTAATTGCCAAGCAATTCGCCGCCTAGGATCAGCATCTCTGGACTTGGCATACGTCGCAGCTGGCCGATTTGAAGCTTTCTGGGAATTCGGACTAAGCCCTTGGGACATCGCCGCAGGTACACTAATAGTTGCAGAAGCAGGAGGAAAAATAACAGACACAAACGGAAACCTCCTAGACCTATTCGGAAAAGATATACTAGCCAGCAACGGACCGGTACATCAGGAAATAGTAGACCACTTCAAAGATCTTTAGTAGATACAAGTGAGCATTAGCGAACAAGTATCCTTCCGGCCCTAAGCCGGATATGAGAAAACGTTTGCGAAGCAAACACCTTCTTGCGTGAAACAAGGCTTTTCAGTATATTTCCACTACTACACATGCGTCCGTAGCTCAGTTGGATAGAGCATCGGCTTGCGGAGCCGGGGGTCGTAGGTTCAAATCCTATCGGACGCACCATTGAAATTTGATTACCAAGACACGACTACAGCTGCCAATAAATCCTCACCTTTTCATCAATTTCCTCAACCTCTATCTTTCTATCCCTCACCTGCCAATCCACCAACCAATCTCCAACCTCATCGATAAATCCCGCATGGGCCAACTGATGATGACAACGACAAAGTTTCACCACCCCATCATGCGACCTACTTAGCGCATACCTCTTTGAATGATGAAATTCCGTAGCCAACTCATTACAATCCTCCACAAAACATCTATCATTCTGCTTTTCCTCTATTTCTCGTTTTTCAGCAACTCGCATTTGCCGTGTGACTTTTATTATTTTCCTAGTTTTTCTTGGCTTCGGCTGCACAGTTTCCACTCCATCAAGCAATTTCTTCAAAACTTCCCCCATAGTCATCGCCCTACCATTCTTCTTTTCAAGTTCATATTTAAATTTCTTGAATTGAAATTCTGTCTCATCATCCACTTTAAATTTCAACATCGTCCTATCATCAAAATCGGCTCTATCCCCGCAAGGGACATTTTCCCCTAAACTAATCCCCATTTGAGTATTTCCCTTGCTCAAGCGCACAACTCCATCTTTACACTTTTTTTCGGGGACAGATTTAAATTTCTTAACAATCTTCTCGAGACCAGCTTTCGTGCATCTATTCATATTCTTAATCCAAATCGCTTCAGTTTCCGGAGTCACAACACTCGCCACGACTCTTAGCTTACTCCAACCATGCATCCTTATTTGCTCCCACAACAAAGGCATATTCTCAAACTTCTCACCCAGCTGCAGAACACTTTTGCATACCTCAAAATTCATCCCCGCTACTTGAGCCGCAAATTGATAAATACTCTCAAAACCTTTCCTCCTGTGTAGACTCCTCTTGGCAACTTCGGGCAAATAATAGGCAAATTCTTTCATCCATTTTCTAGCATTTCCCCCACATTCCTGACAAATTTTATACAATTCTCTATCTGAAATTTTCATAGTATTTTCTTAGTGGATATTGGAGATTAATTATATCA
>JAUUZY010000031.1 GCA_030592015.1 Candidatus Peregrinibacteria bacterium
ACAGGAAATATCAAAAGTCGGGGTGTCATCATTTGTATAGTTATCTGAATTTGAACTACCAGAATCACTGGCAATCTGAAGGTCAGGAGTTCCCGGAGCAGCATCTGCTGTAGTATCAACAACAATAGCACTTCCATCCGCAATGTTTGTAGAAGGCATTGTTGTGGATGAATTTGTATTACTATCTCCATCTGTCACACTTTGAGAGGAAATGCTTGAAACCGTTAAGTCTGTTGAATTTTGACCACTGCCCGTTGATCCAACTGTATAGTTACCATAAACTGTATTTGTACTTATAGTTGAAAGAGTAGCAGTACCTGTAGTATCGAGAGCAACTGAAATAGATCCGCTGTTAATAGTTTCAGTATAAGTTGCTGTTACATTAATAACATCTGTCGGTCCGTATGTAGAGTCTGCTTCGCCTGAAGTGAAGCTAAGTAAAAAAGGAATAGCTTCATCATTAGCATCTGAAGGACTCAGAGCACCCATCAAGTTATTACCTGCATCACCTACTTTTGAACCTGCTATAGCCAGCTCATAATCTTCATTTGTACTATCCGTTATACCATTAGTGAAAACAATAATAAGCTCATCATCATCAGCTATATCCGTATCTAGGGTTTCTACCATTTCTGCAGTTCCTTGCCCTGTGCTAGCACCATTAATAGTAACTGTGAAATCTGATGAAGCCATGCTTGCGACATCATCATCCAAATCCTCTGAGAATACTACAAAGATTTCATCTACCGTTCCATCCACACCAGCATCTTCATACGCAAATTCAATTACAGCTGGAGCTGCCCCATCTGTTGTTCTGTTGTCGTTTGTGTACGCAATAACTCCATTTGCCGGAGTAGCAGTATCAGTAAATGCACCTGATGCAATAGTGATATTGGGTACAGTAGAGCTGGAAGTACCTGTTTCATCACTACCACTACCTGGAGCTGCACCGGTTGCATCAGAATTCCAAAACTCACCGGAACTTGCAGTTGTCCATGTAATCGTGCTTCCACCCCCACCACCAACAGAATCCATAGCATCTACACCGTAATGTGTAGAAAGATCTGTACCAGCCAATCCTGCAGCAGATATATTTTCACTGAAAACTAAAGCAATACTTCTATCTGAAGTAGTTTCAGCTGAAAGAAGGACTGGTTTTGCGCTATCGTAACCTGTACCCACGTCATCAGCCAAAGCAATTTCATTACCTATCACATCTTGTGTATTCGTACCAATAATATGCAAATGAATAGCCTCGGTTCCGCTAATACCATTTGGTACAGTTATACGATGATATTTATCATCAGGAGTACTATCTACCAAAGGATAAGTAACAGCAGTGTTCCCGACAGTTGCTGTCTCTTCACCGATACCGTTGTTGGTGCTGTCATTATCAAATTCAAAATTCCCATAATTGAATGAAGAGTCAGTCATAGATTCACTAAACGTAATATCAAGTGCATCCACGTCACCATCATTATCCGTGTCTACTGCGTATATAGCCGTTACTGTAGGTTTTAAGCTATCAATATCTGCAATACCTGCAGGCGAAGGTAAGTCAGTTGCAGGGCCATTGTCTACTGTATTACTTTCATCAATATCATTAGCCAAGATTTGTAACGATAGTTGGTTTGTATCAGTCGGAGAAGCAGCCATTTCTACTACTATAAAATATTTTTCAGAACTAGAAAGTGGACAAACAGTAGCGATATCACCTAGACCCGCACCTCCATCAGTATTGTCCTTATCAAAAGTGGCTTTGTCGGATCCGTCAAAAGCATTTGCCCCACCACCTGTAGCACCGGTATACCCAATCAAAGTATCACCTGGGCCAAAAGAACCATTACCACCAACTCCACAACCCGAACCTGAATCATCATCAATATATAACAATATCCTATCTATATCTCCCTCGGGTGAAGTTCCACTACTTGTAATGACAATACTCTCCAGATTTCCTGCGTCAGCATCCAGCAGAGTAATGTGTATAAAATCGCTAGCATCACCACCTTTTACAATAGATGGCGTATTGTCGGTTACCGTTACGGTATCAAAAGTTGCCGCAAAAGCCGGCATAATTCCAACTACAAGAAACAGCGACAATGAAATAAAAACCAGCGGCCATACTTTCATAAAGCCTTTTTTGAGTTTTGTAGACATAAAAAATGGGGTTAAACTTCTAAAAAACCATTAACCATTATTAGCATAAATAATCAAAGAAAACAGGAATTCTATTGAGCTATGAAACAAACAAGACTTCGCGCAGCACAAAAGTGATTAATCAGAATAATCGACTGGTCAGATATATCTTATATAAAAGCCACATCTTCACCTTCGGAGAAAAATATTCCGATAGAATGACCTGGGTAGTCAAAATCATTGCACTAAATCTCCGCATGAATTAAATTGACTATTGGATTATCTTTTAGCCCTCTTCCTATGTTCAAAAAATTATCATTGGTACTTTTACTTACGATACTTGTATCCGGAAACATTTCCTTTGCAGAACATTTTTCCGATGTCTCAGACGACATCACCTCAATAAATTGGCTTTATGAAAACGATGTGATAAATGGCTACTCAGATGGGACTTTTAGGCCCGATAATTCGGTAAATCGTGCCGAATTCTTGAAAATGCTTTTTTCAATAATCATTACGGACGAAGAAATCGAAACATATAAAAACACATTAAGCCCAGAAGGGAGATTTTCTGATATTTCCGGAGATGAATGGTATGCACAATTTACAACTCTTGGACATTACTATAACTTCGTAGATGGATATCCTGACGGAACATTTAAGGCCGACAATACAATAAATTTCGCAGAGGCTTTTAAAATTACTCAAAGGGCTTTCTTTGATTTTTGGGACCCGACCGATTCATGGCAATATTGGAATGTATATGATCCCTGCTATAAAGCTTTAGGCGCTTCAAACTGGGATCAATGGTACTGGAGATATCTTCATTACCTTGATAACTATTGTATTATTTCTGAAAAGATTGCTAACTACGGGAACGAATTCGACGCATCTAAGGCTGTTAGTCGTGAGGATGCGGCTGAACTTCTATACAGAGCAAAAACGGTTCGTGATAATTCAAAATATGTAGATTTTTCCACAACATTTTACAAATATTCCACAGATATGATTCCGGGAGAGGCGGGGTATTTCAAAGAAACCGCTAATAAGCCTATAGTCATAACAAGTCCCGCTTTTTACAATTTAGATACTTTAGCTGAAAAATATACCTGCGACGGAGAAAATATAAATCCTCCTTTGAAATATGAAGGAATACATGAGGATACAAAAAGTTTAGCTTTAATTATGCTGGACGAATACGACACAGAAACGTGGAATCATTGGGTTTTATGGAATATAAGTCCCGACATTACAGAGATCGCAGAAAACAGTATTCCTGAAGGAGCAATAGAGGGGGTGAATAGTTGGGGAGAAACTGGTTATGGAGGCCCGTGTCCGCCTGAGGGAATCCATAAATATTATTTCAAGGTTTACGTTTTAGATATTGAATTGGACATAAGCAGTGAATCAACAGCAGATGATTTGCTAGATGCAATGAGTGGACACATTCTTGATTATTTTTGGATAAGTGCAAAATATCCGCACGAATAATCGGTAGCTAGGTTCGCTCCAACTTCAAACCAAAGTCATCAGTCATGATTATTTTTCCGGAGATTTTTTCGCCGCCAACTTTGAAGCCTGCCATCTTTGCTGTTCTGCCTTTTGTTATGAAGGCCTTGAGTTGATTGGCTGAGATTTTTTTCTCGTGGAATTTGAATGGGACAATAAAGGAGCAAGTTTTGAAGTTGGCACAGCCATATGCCTTACGTCCTGTGAGGATCTTTCCTATTTTGCATTTTGGGCAGACGAGGGAAGGGGGGTCAGACTTCTTCGGCTTTGGGGCTTCCGGAACAATGTGTGCGATCTTTTTTTGAACACGGGCCTTCTTTACATTGTTGATTAGTTCTCTAACCATAGCTTTTAGTTCGCCCATGAATTTTAGAGGGTCATATTCACCCTTTTCTATTTCGCGCAGTTTCTTCTCCCATTTCCCGGTCAGCTCAGGAGATTTTAGAAGGTCATTTTGAATGGTGTTTATAAGGTCGATTCCGGTTTGAGTGGGGCTGAGGGATTTTCGTTGTCTTTGAACATAGTTTCTGCGAAAGAGCGTTTCGATGATATTTGCACGTGTGGACGGTCGGCCAATACCATTTTCTTTCATCGCTTCGCGAAGTTCGACGTCATCAATGTCCTTGCCGGCAGTTTCCATAGCACGAAGAAGAGTTGCCTCAGTGTATGGTTTTGGAGGACTAGTGTTTTTCTCCTTCAGAGATGGCTTGTGTGGACCTTTTTCACCCTTGTCAAAGTGGGGGAGTATTTTGTCCTTGGCATCTGCCTTTTTTGGAAAGATAACACGCCAACCGGGTTCGAGAATTTGTTTTCCGGTAGCTCGGAATTTGACTTTCTCGACTTTGCCGTCGACAGTTGTATTGGAAATTTGAGCATCAGGGGAGAATGCCGCAATAAAGTGACGGGTAACAAGATCATAGACTAATTTTTGGCTATGACTTAGATTGCTCGGAAAATTTCCTGTTGGAATGATGGCATGGTGATCTGTTACTTTCTTGTCATCGAATATCTTTTTTGATTTACGAATTTTCTTGGATAGAAGGGGATCAACGAAGACTTTATAGGGACTAAGTTTTGAGAGAATTCCCTTTATTTTTGGATAAACATCATTAGGCAAATAGCATGTGTCGACACGAGGGTAGCTGGTGAGCTTTTTCTCATAGAGGAACTGTATGGTTTTGAGAGTTTCATCAGCACTTAGATTGAACTTTGTATTTGCAGCAACTTGCAGCGATGTGAGGTCAAATAATTTTGGAGGATGCTCCTTCGCCTTTTTGCTGCTCACGTTTGTTATTTCAAAATCCTTTCCTTTGATTGAATCGATAATTGACTGCGCCTCTTCAACATTCTTAAATTTCTTTTTGCTACTTGAAAAAGTAGTTTCCTTATAGACAGTGCCAAGCTCCCAGAATTTTTCAGCTTTGAAATTCTGTATTTGCATATGCCGTTTGACGATGAGGGCAAGGGTTGGAGTCTGAACACGACCAACAGAGAGCATTTGCTTGTATCCACCATACTTTAGAGTGTAGAGACGTGTTGCATTCAGTCCAAGAAGCCAGTCACCGATAGCTCGGAGGCTACCAGCCGCATAGAGACTATCAAAGTCTGAACTGGGCCTAAGCTTTTCAAACCCCTCCTTGATCGCCTCATTAGTTAGGGAAGAAATCCAGAGTCGCTTTTGTGGGACGCTACACCCCGCTTTCTGCAAAACCCAACGCTGAATCAGCTCTCCTTCTTGCCCGGCATCACCACAGTTTATAACAACTTTGGCCTTCACAACCAAGCTCTTGATAACATTGAATTGATCGACAATACCAGGGTTATCTTTCAGCTTGATACTGAATTTTTCAGGAATGATCGGCAAATGATAGATATTCCAACGCTTGAATTCTTTCTTGTAATCATGCGGCTCTTTGAGTGTGCAGAGATGACCAAAGGTCCATGTGACCTGATAGCCATTTCCCTCAAAGTACCCCCGTTTCTTCACATTTGCACCAAGAATCTTGGCAATTTCACGTGCAACACTAGGTTTTTCGGCAATACAGACTTTCATTGCTACAATCTAGCAATATAATCCAAATCATCCAAGAAATTCTGGAAATCCTGCAGTCTTGACATGTTTGGAGTTACGGCGTATAAAAATGACAGATGGTATCACAAATATTATCTTTTAACCTTCAGCGTATGATTCATACAAACGGGGATCGAAACAAGAAGCAAAAAGTGTTTTTGCGGGGTTTTTTGCAAGGTAAAAATATGCTTGAAAGCCTTAAGTCTCTCGAACTTGCAATAGAAATTCACAATGGAAAGAGAAAAGACGGACAAGATGAATTCAGCCATCAAATAGAAATGGTGGTTTATCTTTGCCAAATATTAGAGCATAAAGTTGAACCATATCAGTTTGATATAATTATTTCATCAGCATTTTTACATGATCTTGTAGAGGATTATCCTAACAAATACTCTTTTGAAGATATGAGAAATGAGTTTGGCGATGAAATTACGGACACTGTAAAACTACTAACTAAATCGATGGATTTTGATAAATATTCAGCAGAGCAACAGCATGACTACTACGATAAAATGCTATCTAACCCAAATGCAGTTTTTGTAAAAGGTGCAGACAGAATTCACAATATGCAAACATCAGTACGCGGACTAAGCAGTAAAAGACTAAGTGAATATGTAAAAGATGCAGAAATATATATATTGGATATGTTAAAAAAAGCACGTAAACTCTATCCTGAGTATTATCTGATATTTATATCGATGTCACACTTACTGGAAAGACAACTGTATTTCATAGAGGAAATAATAGAGGTGAAGAAAAGCAATTCTGAAGATACTGCCTATACTATCAATTAATAACCAAACAATATGAAATTTCTAAAACCACTCATACTTATCCTAGCCGTTGCACTACTAATGCCAGTGGCAAGCGCAGAAAACCAGCCTTTTAGTGACCTTACTGATGATTCAGACTACCTTAGATCAATAATGTGGATGCACCAAAACGGTGTGGTTGATGGCTATCCCGACGGTACTTTCAAACCGGACAAATGCGTAAACAGAGCAGAATTCCTAAAAATGATGTTTGAGCTAAACAAGGAAGTAATGCTCGAGCAGGAAAATCCTTTCAACGATGTATATGAAACCGAGTGGTACTACCCATACGTATCAAACGCATACAATCTTGGAATTATTAATGGTTATAGCGATGGAAGCTTCAAACCGGGGCAATGTGTAAACAGAGTGGAAGCGATTAAAATGGCAGTTGAGGGGATGGGAATTGAAATTATACAAAATGATGCTACACATTCAGGATTTGAAGATGTCTCACTAGATGTATGGTACGCCGATTATTTGTATACAGCCGCTATAAGAAACATAGTGGGGATGTTACACACAGAAAATCGTGATATTTTTGGTACAGCAGAAGGAATGAGCCGAAAAGAAGTTGCAGAGATGCTTTATCGCATTAATACAATGCAAAACAATGGGGAGCAGGGATATTACGAAGGCTTATACCCAGATGCTCCAACACCAGTACCAGCTCCACTACCGGATATAGATGATGACCCAATGCTAGGAAATCCTGATGCACCAATAACCATAATAGAGTTTTCAGATTATGAATGCCCAGCTTGCGGAACTTTTCATCAAACTATTTTCCCCCTGGTTAAGGAAGCATACATAGACACCGATATCGTGAATTATGTTTATCGAGATTTTCCACTTTCTTCAATTCATCCAAATGCAGTAGGCGCGGCTATAGCAGCCAATTGTGCAGGAGACCAGGGAGGAGATGAAGTTTATTTTGACTACAGTTCATTACTGTTTTCATCTAGAGACCTTGGAGTGGAAATCTATTATGAATACGCTGAGCAATTGGAATTAAACGCAGACGAGTTCAGCGAATGTTTGAGTTCAGACAAGTATCTATCAGAAGTTGAGAACGATGCAGCCGCAGCAGCGGAATCAGAGCTTGCTGGAACTCCTACGTTCTTCATAAACGGGGAGATGATATTTGGAGTCCCATCATTTGAAAGTTTATCAGAAATTATCGATGATTTGATATCACAGTAGAGGACTCACACAAAAGCCAAATCAACTGCCTTTTCAGTAATGATCTGCAGACTACTTACGGCTAAGCACATACTTCGTCACACAACTCGGAACATCCCTACTCGGAGTATATATCTGGCCAAGTCCGGGATGGATTGAAAGAACCCTATTACTCCTATCGGCAAAAATTCCAAATAGGTGGTCCAAGTCGACCTGACTATTGAAGGCATCCTTCGATTGACCTGGGTTTCTCACCAAACCTGCCTCAGACAATATTCTGCCATTCAATATTTCGGTTTCCTCCTCCAAAACCCTCAGCACTCTTCGAATATTCTTATTTTCCTTCCCACCATGTGTATGACCGCAAAAAACAGCTTTTACCGCATCTCTTGTGTCATATCTTTGCACATCCCGTATTCCCATTGGCTCATGTACAAGATGAATTCTCTGCACACCATGTGCCAAATCTTCCTTCATCAACCTTTCAGAATCATCATTTCCATAAATCACACTTTCCACACCGGTAAATTGAATACGTGCATCACCTATCTCTATATAGTCACTAGCCTCATTATTCAGAACTGTAAAACCACATTCTTCCAGAAGGCTCTGAACCAGATCCTTTCCGGCAATAAAATCATGATTGCCAAGAACCGCAAATTTATGGTCACCTTTAAGCTTTTTAAGCTCAGTCTTCAGGCCGTTCAGTAGCTCAGTGTTTTCACCATCCACCTTGTCAGTCAGCATATCACCGGTGAAAACAATTACCTTTGGTTTATTGCTATCTTCATCCTCTTTATCAATATCTACATTGATATCATCTATAAGCTTTTTGAAAATATCGATATTAAAGAATGAAGGCAATGAATGAACGTGCGGGTCTGTAATTTGATATATTGATAATCCCTCTAGGCTTGGCTGAAGAGACTCGATAGCCAGCTGAACCTGGTGAAGCTCTGGAATCATCAGTCTTTTTTCATGTGAATCACTTCCGGTAAAGAAGTCAGATAACCTTTCAACTCTTCGACCAAGATTATTTTGCCAATAAACTAGTCCACCGACATGTCTGTTAATTTCAACTCTGGCATTTTCATCCAGCTCTTCAGGAATTTCAAGATATGCTCTGAATATTTTCCTATAGATTTCTTCTCCCAAAATAGACGCAGCCGATATCGCAAAAATACCAAGTTCATCTCGGATGCCTCTCATCATCTTAAGCCCTAAAGAAGGGGGATTCTCTGCTGTTTTTATTAAATTTCTTGTTTCCATATAAATAATTGGACTAGCGATAAATAATAAGGCAAAAGCACATATTTGTCAAGTGGCAAGACAAGTCACCCTACCCAGGGTGAAATAGCAAAAACTCCAAAACAATGTATATTAAAAACACATATAACCACAACAACATGAAACTTCTTAAAACACTCACCCTCATCCTAGCCATTGCAGTACTAATGACGATGGCAAGCGCAGCAAATCAACCTTTTAGCGATCTTACAGACTATATGGAGGCGATTACATGGATGAACGGCAATGGTGTAATTGTTGGATATCCAGACGGAGAATTTAAGCCGGACAAATGCGTAAATAGAGCGGAATTCCTGAAAATGATGTTTGAAACGAAATCTCAAGCTGTAAATGGTGATATTCCAAATTCTTTTAACGATGTCGACGCAAAAGCATGGTACTACCCATATGTAGCAACTGCAGCCCAGCTCGGAATTGTTAATGGATATAGTGATGGAAGCTTTAAGCCGGATCAATGCGTAAGTAGAGCAGAAGCCATAAAGATGGCAATTGAGGGGATGGAAATGGAAATTGTACAATTAGAATTTCCATATGATGGATTTACAGATGTTAAACTATATGCTTGGTACACAGATTATATCTACACAGCATTTGAAAGAAATATAGTTGGAATGCTTCATGTTGAAGCCGATCTTTTTGGTACGGGAGAGGGAATGAGTAGATCAGAAGTCGCAGAAATGCTATACCGCCTGCATACAATACATAGCAATGTAGCGACAAGGTACTACGATTGGATGGAACCACTTGATGTGGAGAAGGCGAGAGGGATTATAGAGGGAACACTTTCATATCCATCAGAAGGCCTGCCTGACGATCTTCGTGCCTGTGCTATAAATTTAGCTAGCGGACACACATACTGCACAAATGAGAGACTTCGAGATCTCGACAGATATATATACGGTGTTGGATACAAATTGGACGTCCCGGTGGGGAGCTACTATGTTTATGCGGACATAATAGCTTTTGCCCAAGGAGCATATTACACAGAATACATGGACTGCGGGCTAAGTGTTGAATGCGAATCTCATGAGCTCATAGAAGTGGTAGTGGGAGAAGGTGAAAACTATTTTGATGCCTACTTGGGAGACTATTATATGGCAACAGAGACAGAACCAGCGCTAGAGCCAAATATCGACGATGATGCTATGATGGGACATCCGGGAGCACCAATAACAATGATTGAATTTTCAGACTATGAGTGTCCATTCTGCCAGTCATTCTACCGAGATACATTTCCCCAAATTAAGGAAAACTACATCGATACCGGCATAGTTAAATTTGTTTACAGAGATTACCCACTAGCCAATC
>JAUUZY010000063.1 GCA_030592015.1 Candidatus Peregrinibacteria bacterium
ACCATGACACAAAGCAGGGGAAGCCCTTGCGGGGTCATGGCATTCTGGAAGGGGCATATGACACTCTCATGCATCTTGTATGTAATGAAGCGAAGCCAGTGAAAGATAAGAATGGAAAAAATACTTTACGTATGACTGATGAATCTTGGTCCTTAGATTTCACCTGCAAACATGCTGAAGGACCGGGTAAATGGAAATTGTCTCGTGATGGTATAATTTTCTCAAAGAAAACCGCTGGAACCACCTAGGGATAGAAGGCAATAAGACTGTTTCTGCTAATTTGAAGAGACCGTGCAAAACAATAAATCTAAAGGACAACGAAATGTCACGACAAAAAAACCTAGACCCATATATACTTAAAATGTCAGCCAAAAATACTGACCCGGAACTAACGGCTCAGGTTTCGATCTATGACACTATACCAAATGGGGTAATTCCAAAACTTAGCAGTAAAGAACGACAAGTGTTTGAAAAAGTGCTAGATACTTGTCGGTCATCAGAAGAAATAGAATTTGATCCAAAAGCTGAAATGCAGAAATTCCTTTCGGCTAATGCTAAATATCCAGGATCAACCGAAGGTCATGAGCTGGAGACTTCCCCCACAATTGAGATGGCGCTTCAGCCCTCATTCAATGACTTAGGTTTGGTGAATGATCCTGAATCATTTCAAAAAGCCATCATAGCCAACAAGAAAAATTTGATTACTCAATATGACAAACTTAAACGCTGTACACTGGCCCCCACAAAAGCAGCAGCCGGGGTGTTCAAAAAAATAGTAGCCACATGTGACTCCATTAAGGAGAAAGAGGAGTACCCCAGAATCCTATTTCTGTTTGCTTCAATCTATACTACAGCGAAATTTCACTGTCAGATACATGCACACTATAAGGAGACACGTGACCTTATTTCTGACAAACAGTCTGCGATAAATAAATTGTTTAGACTTGGATTAATTTCCAACGAACCCTGGAACTCAAGAATGTTTTGGACAACCCTCCACATGGTACTAAAAATGGATTTGGAGGACACCCCATCTAAAACTCCATTCTCAATTTATCGTGAGAATTTTAAGTGGCTTAGGCATGCCTACGAATCAGATAGCAGTCTGAGAGAGGCAATAATTGATTCGCTGACAATTATATTTTACTCATTTAAGAAATTTAGTCAGAATTCCAAGAGCCACCCATTTCTAGGAGTTACTAAATCTGCAATGCGTTCCAGCTTGAATGATTATGTTAGAAAATTAAATATTGACGATCTTCAAGCTGACTTTGTTGGCTCTGGTTATCTCAGCATAACAGATGCCGAGTCTGAAAAAAAACACGCAAAATCATAAATCAAATACTAGGATGTTGATTAATCAGCAAAATTTTATGAATCCAAGAGAGAACAACTTCAAACCTCCTCGCTATAAGTTTTTAGTGAGTGAGCTAAAACCAGTTTGTCAAGTCCAACTGATTAATCCAGGACATGCTGCTTTTTGGTATGAGGGGGAGAATCAGCTTGATGTACCAACACAATCAGTGGCAGGGTATGAGGACATCCACCTCTTTGAAATAGAAAGACCCTATGTGACAGACCATTCCTTTCATGAGATATTGAACAGAGAGGACTCCAGGGGTGCAGTCAGGGAATTGAACCGGCGCATTGCTCTATATTTAATCAAGGAATATCGGAGACAGCAAGAAGCCTTACCTCAATCACAGAGTGCCCTATACTTGGAGAGGATTGAATTGTTTTACACGTGGTTCTGGAAACAGAGAACCAACAAACCGATTCCTGCGTACTTGAAGGAATTCAAAAAAGAAAGAAACAATCAGTCTATTCCACGGACCTGGCATAATGTTCGTGAGGCCGCTACCTATCTTGGATGCAGTGATAGTCTAATTAGGAAGGCAATCCGAGATGGCAATCTGAAGGCAAACAGACATGATCCTAACTCAGAAAAATCCACCTATTGCATTCACAGAAAAAACCTGGATGGTTATATGTTATTCCATAGATCCAAGCTTACACGACCACAAATGGAAGAGCTTGATTGGCTCGAAAAATAAACATGCATCGCTTACTCATAATAAAGCCAAGCTTAAGTCTTCATGAGGATTTGATAAGCCCGAAATCAATTGGCTGTTTATTAAGCCTATTTAGCTCAACAAGCATAGGATAAACTCATCAATATCTTGTATCTGAGTCTGCATATTTAACTTAGAACTATTATGGCATCTCTTGTAAAAAAAGGCAGAAACTGGTTCATCAGGATTAGACTTCCTGGTGGTAAGGAAAAAACGATTCCTACAAAAACTAGTAACAGACGAGAAGCAGAACGTCGCTTGCGAGTTTTCGGCGATCAGGAGTTTCTACTAAAGGCGAAGCTTATCACAGAGAGCCAGATGGAAAACATTGACCTGCAAGAAGCTCGGAAACGCTTTCTGAAATACTGTAAAATGAAAGGGCTACGACCCAATACAATCAGAACCTATGAATATACCCTTGATAATTTCTTCGCTGTGATTAGCCCTCAGATCTCTATCAAAACCCTAAATGATTCACACATTAAATTATTCGTTCGAAGCCTTGACAAAAAGAAATTGAAGCCAAACTCAATTAATATTTATATTCGGCATATCAATTCCTTCACTGCCTGGTTGAATCGAGAAAAGTACACGACAATTGAAATGAAACACGAGGAAGTCAGAATCGACCTGGCAAAACCAAAGTTCCTGACGCCGGATGAGTTGGATAAAATTTATGGACTCTGCCAAGGCAACCCCCGGCTCCATAATACGATCAAGGTCTATGAAGGACTTGGGCTACGCCTTAGTGAACTACATTTCTCCCGTCGCGAGGGTGACTTTATTATTATTGACGCTGAAAATGCCAAGGGCAGGAAGCAACGGGAAATTCCTATCCCCACCAATCTCATCGAACAGTATGATTTGGCTATGGAACAGCTTTATAACCCAACCTCCCTATCTCATATGTTCAAGAAACTGATAGTTGACGCTGAAATTGACCTCAGGAAGACTTTTCATAGCTTGAGGCATACCTATGCCTTAAGAATGTTAATCAAGACTGATAATGTCTATTATGTGCAACAGTTATTGGGACATCAAAATATTGAGACAACCATGATTTATACGAAATTTTCCCCTGAACTACTGAGATCAGTTCTTCAGGAAAAGACGCAGGGCAAAGAATCAATGTCAAACAGACATGCTCAGGCTTGAATCAAATGATTAAATGCAGGATTTGGGGAGTATATGGGGAACGCCCTCGCCACGTCCCCGTAACTGACTGGCTTACAGCTCGTTACAAAATATAGCATATTACTTTTAATCAATTGGTCGTAGGTTCGATCCCTACCGCAGTCACATTCAAGAACCCTTACTGTGTAATAGATGCAAGGGTTCTGTTGTTTTATAGAGGGACTCTTCAAAAATAAAAATATACTGTTTTGGGCCTATTTGTCCCAATATGTCCGCTTGGAAATCTATCCATTCAAAGTTCAATGTCACTATAGATTCATACTACATCGACATTCTAGATCGAAATTTGGAGGATACACATAAGAAGCTTAATCTGTTGTTTAATACTGACAAAAGATAAGGCCATCCAACAACGGGTGGTCTTCTTTTTATACATTACACAAAGATTTTCAGCAGTATGCAGACCCTTATACAGTAGGGCTTAGCGGATTTATCTTGCTAAAATGTTGCTGGTGGTGGGCGTTTGTATTCTGAACGAAGAATATTACCAACGTGCTTGATGCTCCTCCGCAAAACCGATTAGATCCTGAATCTCCAGCTTATCTCCGTTATCCAAGATGACATGCCCGTTGTATTTGCCAAAGAGTTGATGAACTTCGCTAAATATGATTCCCAAGTTAGTTCGCGCAGTTCGATCCTTAAACGGAGTAAATATTAGGTCAAGACGGTTCTCATTGTCTCTGAAAACCCATGGTTGCAGGAAGTCTTTTGAATCATACACAAAGGGG
>JAUUZY010000073.1 GCA_030592015.1 Candidatus Peregrinibacteria bacterium
TCTGAATCTGACAGAATCTCTGGAAACCACCAAAATTCATTCTGTAGCAGGTAGATTAGGATTAAAAACCACATTAATAACCAGACGACCATTCAGGTCTCCCCACCACACTATCAGTGATGTAGCAATTATATTTGTGGTGGCGGAAATGAATTCTTTTATCGATTCAAAAAATGATTAAAGGTTTATTGATTTAGGTCAAACCTTGGATACGGTGATGTTCTTTGAAACTCTATCACTTCACAACTTCAAACTATTGTTTTTATTCGTATCGAAGAGCGTCGATTGGATTTTTTGTTGCAGCACGCCAGCTTTTCCAGCTAACTGTTAAGAGAGCAATACTTAATGCCAGTAGTCCGGCGAGGGCAAATATCCACCATGGTAAAGTGGTTTTGTATGCAAAGTTCTCAAGCCACTTGTTTGCTGCATAATAGGCTATTGGGCAGGCTGTTACAAAAGACACTAGAATCCAGATGGTGAAGTTTTTGTTCAGCATACTCATAATTTCATAGACAGTAGCTCCAACAACTTTACGAATGCCAATTTCCTTGGTCTTTCTTTTCATTATTATAGACGAAAGATTGAGCAAGCCCATCAAGGAAATGATCAGACTAATCAGTGTAAAAAGCTTTATCAGCTTTTTAATTTTTTGATCTTCAGAATACATTTTTGATACTTGCTGATCGAGAAAGAGATAAATGAATGGGATATCTGGATAAGAATTCTCCCAACTATTCTGAAGCACTTTTACTACTTCGCTTAGTTCGGTAGTATTGAGTTTAATATTCAGATAGCCATTTGTTTCATCACTCAAATGAAAGACTAAGGGTTCTGCCTGGTTATGCAGAGAGTTGAAGGCCACATCTTTAACGACTCCAATAACTTTGGTGCCTGCTAATCCTTCTCCCAACATACTTCCGCTGTAGCCACAAAAATCAATAAAGGCCTCATTTATGATTACAGATTGAAAATTGCCATCACCAAACAATTCACCAAAATTACGACCTTCTTTAAACTCCATTCCCATGAGTGGGATATATTCATAATCTATTCCCAGGGTATGAACAATTTTAGTCACCTTTTCCCCATCACGTTCTATCTGAAAATGAGAAGTTCCCAGTATTTCTCCAGGTATATTGCTTGAAAAAGAGGCATATGCCACGAAAGAGTGTTTACTGATTTCGTCTTTGAAAGACATTATGCTTTGCGATTGCTCTTTTACATTATTCAAGGGCAACATTACAACACCATCCTTGTTGAAGCCCATTTCCTTTTGCATCAGGTAGTTCAATTGCCGGGTAATCACAAATACAATAATCAACAAAACGATAGTCAGTGCATATTGGATTATGGTAGAGACTCTCCCAAACTTAATACTTCCGAATCCCTTCAAGCTCTGCTGCCGAGTTTGAATCAATTGCAATCCACTCTTTTTCCTGTGATTAAACAGAGGAATCAAAGAAGCAATAAAACTTGTGAGAAATACAAGTATGAGCGATTGTGTTAGAATTTCCGAACTTGAGAAGATGGATCTGTCCAATTCAGTCAGCTCTTTTGACCAGGGCAAGCTAATTTGAAAAATAATATTGGCCAGAATTATAGAGAACAAAATTAATACTAGGGAGTTTAACAAGAACTGAAAGTAAAGAGCCAGCTGATTAGCCCCCATAATTTTTCTCAAACCCACATTTTTGGCCTGTGTAATAGTCTGAGATATTAAAAGATTAGTATAGTTGATGGTGGCAATAAGGTAAATAAAGAGGCCAACCATAATGAGTATGTAAGCATAAGTTTTGTTACCCTTCGGATAATCATACGTCATGTGGCGAGAAAAATGCAGGTCTTTTAGAGGAATGGCTATTAGATTGAAATCGGCGTTTAACAGTTTTCCGAAAGTGCTCATGTATTTATCAAAGAAGGGCTCAAAATTATCTGTGATTGATTCGATCTCAGTATGCTGTTTTAGCATAATAAAATGAAATGCTGATGGCGCCCAATAGTACTCTGACTCTTGAACAGGAGAAATATCTCCTGTTCTGGCAAAAGGCGAGTCCATTGAAAATAAGACGTTTAGCTTGTGATGAGAATTGACTGGAGAATCTTCTACTACGCCTACTATTGTATATATCTGACCATCATATTCGAGCACCTCTCCAACAGAATTCTTATCGCCAAAGAATTTATTGCTTAGACTATTATTAATAACAATTTCGTTGGGATTTGTGAGTGCGGATGTGGGAGATCCATACTTAAAGACCAAGCTGAATATATCAAATATAGTAGAATCAACTTTGTAGGCTTCATCTACTGAAAACTGGATTGTTTCTTTTTCAAAAAGAACAGAATTCCGAAATGGAATAAGGCGAACAAAAGATTCAACAGCAGGAAATTCATCTTTTAGTCCTGGCCCCATTGAGGGCCCCAACACAGCATGTGTCATTGTATTCTCAGCAGCGACAATATCTCCACTAATCCGATAAATACGACTGGCATTTTTATGCTGCGAATCATAGCTTAACTCAAAAGAGGCGTATGAAAATATATAAAACAAAGAAGCAAAGGCGATTGCCAATCCGAGAATACTAATCCAGGAGGAATTCCGCTTATCAAATACGTTCTTGACGGCAAGTTTCAGGTTTAACAAAATCATTCATCCTAAAGATAGAACATTTTTAAACCAATTTTTTGAAGAAGATGAGGTCAGAAAGTTTTACTATAAAAACAGAGTATTGTTCAATCTTGATGATGTTCTGGAATCTGATGAAATGTACAAATACTTCCAATAAATCAAATAGCCCTCTAAACAGGGCTATTCAAAAAAAAATCTATATGATTTGACATTTTATAGCTGTTTTTTAGACCCATTTTCATCCTCGGCTTTCTAACCCACATATTACCAGCCTATTAGAAAATTGCTTTTTGAAGAAAAGGTAATGGCTAATTGGCAAAGTTATGTCCTTCTAAAAGGATGAAAAAAA
>JAUUZY010000033.1 GCA_030592015.1 Candidatus Peregrinibacteria bacterium
AAGAAAAAAAGGCCGCATACAAATGCGATATCACATACGGAACAAACAACGAATACGGTTTTGACTACCTAAGAGACAACATGACCACAAACCCGGACAATGTTGTTCAAAGAAACCTGCATTACGCAATTATCGATGAAGTGGATTCAATATTGATTGATGAAGCACGAACACCACTGATAATTTCTGCACCGGCAGAAGAATCGACTTCCAGATACAGTCAATATTCAAAACTAATCCCAACTTTACAAGAAAACGATCACTACGACATAGATGAAAAATCAAAAACAGCGGTTCTAACAGAAAAAGGTATAGCAAAAATGGAAAACATGCTTGGACTGGAAAACATATATACAGAAGCGGGATTCACAGAAGTTCACCACATAGAGCAAGCATTGCGTGCACTCGCCTGCTACAAGAAAGATTCAGACTACATAGTAAAAGACGACCAAATCATAATCATCGATCCATTCACGGGACGACTTATGCCGGGACGACGATACTCACAAGGACTTCATCAAGCAATCGAGGCAAAGGAAAATGTAGACATCAAAAGAGAATCCAAAACTCTCTCAACAGTTTCATTCCAAAACTATTTCAGAATGTTTGATAAATTGTCGGGAATGACAGGTACTGCAAAAACAGAGGCTGAAGAGTTCTATCAAATCTATGGATTGGACACCATAATAATTCCGACAAATAAGCCAGTAATAAGAAAAGATAAAGCTGATGCGATATACAAGAATATAAAAGGAAAATACATGGCGTCAGTAAAGAAAATAAAAGAACTGCACGAAAAAGGACAACCTGTATTAGTGGGAACAATTTCAGTAGAAAAGTCGGAACTCTTGAGCAAGTTACTCAAAATGGAAGGAGTTCCTCACAATGTATTGAACGCAAAAAACCATGAAAGAGAAGCGGACATAGTTGCAAATGCAGGAATGAAAGGAGCCGTAACAATAGCCACAAACATGGCCGGTCGTGGTACGGACATCAAATTGTCAAAGGAAGTAATAGACCTTGGTGGACTGTTTGTATTGGGTACAGAAAGACACGAATCAAGACGAATAGACAATCAGTTACGTGGTAGATCAGGACGACAGGGAGACAATGGAGGAAGCCAATTCTTCGTTTCAGTTGAAGATGACCTACTCAGACTTTTTGGAGCTGACAAAATCAAAAAAGTGATGGAATTTTTAAAAGTTCCGGAAGATATGCCTATAGAAAACGGTGTAATTTCAAAATCTATAGAAGGAGCACAAAAGAAAGTGGAAGGAAGAAATTTCGACATCAGAAAACATCTGGTTGAATACGACGACATCATGAATGTTCACAGAGAAATCATATACAAAAAACGTAGCAAATTCTTGAAGGAGGAAGATATGGGCGAAAGCATACAAGAAATGGTAGAAGAAGCTGCAGAAGGAATAGTTCGAAACCACACAGAAGCAAGACCACAAAAACAATGGGACTACAAAGAAATAACTGAAGCTATAAATGCAATCCACAAAGACAACGAAGCTCCATTCACCCAAAAAGGCATCGAAGCAATAAAGGAGCAAAATGAATTAATCAAAAAAGCGGAAAAATACCTAACAGACAGTTATAAAAAACGAGAAGCAAAACTTCCGGACACAAAATTCATGCGAGCAATTGAAAAAGCAATATTTTTGAGAGCAAACGACACATTATGGATGGAACACATAGATGGAATGACAAAATTGAGAGAAAATGTCGCCTTCAGCGGATATGCCAGAAAAGATCCACTCACCGAATACAAATCTCTGTCATTTGAAATGTTCAACGAATTGAGAGCATTAATAAATTCAAATACCATAAACACTCTATTCAAAATTGATTTGGAAAAATCGATCCCACAGGAGCTCCTTAGAAGAGCTGAATTAAAAAACATGAGAACCAATGAGGGGGATATACAAACTCCCCTATCAGGCCACTCAAACAACCCAGTGGTAATGAGGGCCGGTTCAATCCCAACTCGAACAGACGGATCCATCAAAGTCGAAAAAGTCGGACGAAACGATCCATGTTCATGTGGAAGTGGAAAAAAATTCAAGAAATGTTGTGGAAAAGAATCTTAATTGAAGAAAGAGTTTAAACTTGGATATTTTTGACGAATGAAGTTCAATTCCTCAGTGTAATTTTCAGAACTACCAGTTTCAACTAGGACTCCAAGCAAATATCTAGCCTCACTCTCAGTAATTTCCTCATCCATCAAAGTAGCCACAACAATAGGCATTCTTGGCATAGGCTTTCCTATTCTATGAAACACAGAGAGAGCTGCTCCAAAAAAATTGTCTCTATCTATATTTAAGTTAGTTAACTGCCATACCGCCTGCTCATAAACAGCTTCAGGATCTTTTATTTCAGACACATAGTCATAAAAATTAAAAAATCTATCCGCAGTAAGTTGACCTTCATCCTCATTTTCATATTTCTTTATTTCAGACATAATTCCTTTGGTTAAATTTATTTTCTAAATCGAACAGTTGTACCATTTGTAGACCCTAAATCTTGGACATAGGCACCAACTCCATCATAATTGGTGATTTTCACATGTCTTCCAGAAACTAAAGAAGAAAAATTTTGCCTCGCCCTACCCAAAACAAGAGTTCTCCCAGGGTCCAGAGCGGTATGAAACTTTCCTTCAATATAAACATTCATAACCACCCCATCCATTATACATGTCACAGAATCTTCTCCACCCAATGAAAGGTCTAAAGTTTTAGACTGTACCATATCATAAGCATAATTTTGATTAGAATCTAATTTATGATCAAAAATACCCCGAGCAACATCTACTCTCTTAACAAGGGTGCCATTCGTTGACCCCAAGTCAGTAATCAAAAACCTTCCATTTCCCAAATTTTTTATTTTCGCATGAATGCCAGAAACAGTACCTGGAAATATAGTGAATCTTTCACGACCCAAAACAAATTCTTCACCAACTTGTAAAAAAAGTTCACTATCATCCCCAGCACCAGATGTATCAAAATACAACTCCCCATCCTTTCCCACAAAACAACGAAGCTCTGCCACATCACCAAGGGTTATAGAAAGCCCCTGTCCTATCTCAAAACTAGAAGTTATCTTTGAACGAAGTCCTACTCCCAGCTCACCAGGAACAGATGATTCCTGCATAAATTTCGCCCCACTAATCTTATAAGAATCAAGCTTTACAGCATCTATTATAGAAAAATATCTTAAAAATTCATCATAGGAAAGAACATGCTTCTTCATTTTTGTATCGTGCGGATTTACTACCGTAACCAATTTTTTATCAGCATCGACAGAGACAATCGAATATGCATGCTTCTGAACAAATCTCTTGTCCTCATCCATAAAATATATTAGTTTTTCTTTTTTAAACTCCCCACGACCCTCCACAAAATACGGAGTTTTCATATCGTGTGGTGTAGCAGCAGTCACAATATAGTCCTCAAGGTTCATTCCAAATTTCTCCAGGAAAGCCAAGCTTTTTCCCCTTAGCAAACCGGCAGACAAAGGTCCGTAAGAATAACCAAAATAATGTTTCTCAGAAATATAGTTTTTTAAAAGAAGAGCCAAAACATCTTTCGAGAATCCTCCTTCAGATTCCTGAATTGTCCTGCCTTGAACACTCAAATCAAATTTCTCTTTCTCCCTTCTTCTCCATTTTGCATGAGCAAGGACAAGAATTTTATCTCCAAGCTGCCCCTTTACAGTTTCTTTAAAAACAAATTTCCCCTCATCTACATCCCATTCCTTTTTTCCATTCAACTGATCTGCCGGGACAAAAACAGGATCATAACCAGAAAATTCAACGTTCCATCCACCTTCGACAGGTGCTATAGCACTCGCAAAAATATAAGGAGCAAGAGGATGCTTCTTTATACTATGCAAGGCAGCCAAATAATAACAATTTCCTGTAGACAACTGTTCAAAATCAGAAACCTCTATCCCTTCAGGAAAAAGAGTTGCAAGAAGTTGAATCTTTTCCTGAGATAAACCTTCAACCATAGATAAGATCTCCGCTTGGTGACGTATCATTTGCTTCATTTCCATCTCACTTGGTCCGCCTCTAAAAAATTTCTTAATTCTAGACAAAAGGCCAAAATTAAGTTGAGCATTTCCATCAGAGTCCCCTAGAGCAACTCCAAAATCCTCAAGATTTTCCGCATAAACAGTATCCTCCACTTTTTCATTCACCTTCCCCACCTTAGGCACATAAACTTGCTCAATATTCACCTCATGACCATCTATATTTTCTGTATATGAAGCAGTCACCTGCCCAGTATTTACATTTTTTTCAATCCTTAAATTCTTCGCATCCTTACCCCTACTTTTTAGTGTATCCACAAGCCCATCCATATTTACAGAAGCAGAATATTCCAATTCATGACGAACAGTATTTTTCCCTATACGCTTCTGAGCTTTGAAATCCACCCCGGGAATATTGACATTTCGCCCATCCAAAGAATTAAAAACACTCGTCAAAGTCCCTAAGAGACCATCTCCTGACAATGCTTCCAATGATTCTTCCACTATTTCCTGCGAAGAGTCCACAAGAAAACGTCCCATCGGTGACCGTGGATTCAAATATCCCATTTTCACAAAACCACTAGTCTTCTGAACTCCACGACAAAAACTACTAATCATAAATAAGTCTTTCTCAGCCATCAAACCAACCTTAGGCGCCAGAACCATTCCTATTTTCATAAAAATAGCAGCCGTAACAGTAGACATTCCCCACTCTTTCGCATAAGTCTGAAGCAAGTCAGCATAAGTTATGTCTCCATCCACAGCTCTCTGCAGATGTGATTTCAATTCCGTATCAAAAGCGACTCCAGATATTGCACGCGTTGTTTCCATTGCAATCAAACTTCCCGCCCCCATAGCCGCAGCATTAAAAATAAATCCGTAAGGTCCAGACAAAAGAGTAACGGCAAAAGCCTTTCCTGCAACCGCAGCCAACACAGGATTAAGCATCATAGCTGCAGCTACTCCACCGGCTATCGCCGCCAGAATCACAACTCCATCTCTCACAAACCACTCAGCAAAAGTATCTGCATGATACCCTTTATTCTCAATCCCCTTCACCAATTTATCCACAGAAGAAAAAGATTTCTCCACTTTATCCAGCTGATCAGACATCTGTTTAACCATTTTTTCAAAAGGATCTTCCTTCGCACCTGAAGACAACGATTTAAGTCTCGCAATATCAGCCCTAGCCATAGGAATTCTTCCCTTTATCCTCGCATATCCCTCCTTCAAGGTATAAGCATCACTTCTAATACCAGCAACAAAATCCTCAGTCCTATTCCCTTCAATTCCTGCCACAAAAAGTCTCTGTATATTCGACAAGGTATGTGACATCTCAAACCCTTCACTCGCAATAAACTTCAAATTAGGATTTGTAGAAATAGCATTCTGCAAATTTTCTCTAGATTCAGATTTTTGACCTCGCAAAGAATCAATCTGCTCAGGGCTCAAAGCCAAACCATCCCCCACCTTAGGTCGCTTTTCGAATTCTTCCAACTGCTCAGGAGTCATTTCCCCAGACAAGTTCGCAAACGGGTGATCCATTCCACCTACAAGCAAACCAGTCTTTGAACCAGGCAATTTAATATCATATTTCCCTCCAGTTTCAGCCTGAAGATCATATACTGTTTTTATAACAATATTCCCTTCTTCCCTCTTCACAAAAGACCAATCCGCATCCAAAGTTCCCATCTTCTGAGCAATTTTCATTTTTTCGGTTCCGGAATATTCATCAAATCTACGCTTAGCTAGAATCAATTTATACCCTTTTTCCATAGCCAACTTTTGAAGATGCATAGGAGGGTCAACTTGATAATTATCGAGATCGATTTCAACACTTTTTCCACCCTCTTCAAACTTCTCAAATTCCTCTACAATATCCAAAATCCCAGTCTTGTTATAATTTTTTACAGCTATGTCCAAGGCCTTATCTTTTCCATCAACCATTCTCTTATCATGCAGAAAATAGTGTTTATCAAATTCAGATAATTGACCATTCTTTTCCGCTTCCCTCATACGAAGTTCAGTCTCTGCAGAGATATCAAATATCTCTTCCGCCATCGCTCGAAGCTCAGGATTATCAGAATTCTTACAAGCAGCTATCCCCTCAGCCTGTTCAAACCTCATTTGAACCAAATACTTATCTGTTTCAAGCTGATCCAATCCCAAATCTACAAAGGCCTTATACTTTTTAAACTGATATTGAAAACTATTCGACTGAAATTCCGTATTTAAATTAGCCACTTCAGGACCAACAGCATAAATATCAGCACTCAATTTTTCCTTTTCCAAGAATAATTTCTTTATTTCATCATCTCTATCACCTTTGAACACAGACATAAACCAATGAGGATTATTTCGCGTCTCCATTGCAATATCTCCAACTATTTCATCTCTCTTTTTGACCAAATCATTTTGTTTTTCCAAGGCTTCTTTTTGTTTCCTGGCACTTCCCATCATCTCTTTTCTTTCAGAACCCAATTTAGAATCAAAATATTCATCTGCCTTAATCATTATTCTTCGATCCAACAAATTCTGCATATATTTAGCCTCAGAAAGGTCATTTTTCTCCAAAGCCTTAATAAATTGATCCTGGATCGAATCAATAAGAGGATCTTTAACCCCATAATTCTTCTCTAATTTTGAAACTTTCTCAGAAATTTCTCTAATTAGCTTTATTTCAGGCAGATTCTCAAATTTTTTCTCAATATCACCTTTCACAATCCCTGAAAGAGATTTCACCTTCTCATCAGCATCTGTATCCACCTTTTTCAAAGATTTTTTATGTTCGTCCACTAAGATCTTAAGATTTGCACGCATCTCCTCCTTATATTTGTCAGCAATAGGAGAATTCTTGATTTTCGCACGCATACGCGCAATTTTAGCCTTCAGAGCCCTATGACTAGGAATATCCTTCTCCTTAGGTTTTTCACCTTGAACAGGCTTTTTCTTAGAAACTTCAGCTGCAGCACTTGCTCCAGCAACAAATTTTTCAAACTTTTTTCTCTTCATTTTTGTTTTTATTGAGCAGTAAAAACTTCAATTTTTCCCTGTATTATACCATGAATCGACATTTCGAACAAGACAGCTGATCTCAAGTTTTCAATTGCCAGACAAAAACGAAAGTGGAAAAGAATCTTAATTGAAAAAAGAATTCAACTTGGATATTTTTGACGAATGAAGTTCAATTCTTCAGTGTAATTTTCAGAACTACCAGTTTCAACTAGGACTCCAAGCAAATATCTAGCCTCGCTTTCAGTAATTTCCTCATCCATCAAAGTAGCCACAACAATAGGCATTCTTGGCATAGGTTTACCTAACATATGAAAGACAGGAAGAGCAACTCCAAACAAATCATCTCTAGAAATCTTAAGTTCATCAGAAGACAACTTTTCCACAGCTTCCTGATAAATATCCTCAAACTCATCAGAAGACAGTTCCTCCACACCTTCCTGATCACCAAGATTAGCTAGTCGACGAAAAGCATCCTCAAAAAACCGATCTGCATCATCAAAAATTTCATATTCTCTTCCTCTTTTTTCAGACATAATTATTTTAGTTAAATTTTTGAACCTTTTCGAACTATTGAATCATTTGTAGATTTTAAACTCTGAACCAACATCATATTACCAGCAAGATTAGAGATCTCTACATCCCCATCTAAAGTTAGCCTAGCAAAAGGCTCTACAGAATGTACTTTTCCTTCAACATAAACTTTTAAGACCTTCCCCTTAGCCATACAACGTGCAGTTTTTCCATCCCCAAATGAAACATTCAAAAGCCTAGAATGTGGCATCTCGTACGAGTAATATCTATCAGTTACTAACTCTTTCTTGTAAATACCTGGAGTCGGTGCTTCCACTCTCTCCTTCTTTTTAACTTCTTCTTTTTTCTTTGCAGGGCCACCCGTCTTGTTTACAGTAGTTTCAAGCTTAGGATTTACGCTAGAAATCAAAAACTCACCATTACCTATATTCATTACAACAGCATGTTTTCCAGAAGCAGTTTCTAAAACTATCGGCGGCTTCCCAACATCTGAAAATTGCATTACCGAAGGTCCACTCTCAAAATATATACGACCATCTGGAAATAACACACAAGGAATTTCGATCCCCCCGCCAAGAAATATCGACAAACCTTTCTTAGCATCAAACTTAGAAGCTAATTCTGTAGAAAGCCCTACACCAAGCATACCAGGAGCAACAGTGCTAGGCATTACAAGCTCCTTCTCTATTACTTTCCTTTCCTTAATCTTAGGCTTCAAAGCTTGAACAGGTATAACAGGTTTTTTTGGTAAAATCATATCTTCTCTCACTTCATATTTAGACATATCATGGACAAGTCGCTCTGCATCTTTTTTAGCCTCCAAGCTCGCTTTTTCAACTTTAGAAGGATCAAGCTTCACACTGCTTATCACAGAAAAATATTCAAGAAATTCATCATAGGAAATAACATGCCTCTTTCTTCTTGTATCATGAGGATTAATAATAGTAACCAATCTTCTTTTAGCATCGACAGATTCAATCGAATATGCGTGTCGTTGAACAAATCTTTTTTGCCTATCCATAAAATACATTATCTTCTCTTTCTTTCCCTCTTCTTTAAATTCCCTACTAGCTTTCTCAAAAAATGGAGTTTCTATTTTACTAGGCGTAGAAGCAGTCGCAATATAATCCCCAGAATTTCTAGAAAAATCATCAAGCATTCGTATAGCCCTCTCTTTACGAGCAGATCCATGAGACAAACGCACCTTCCTATCACCAACATAATGGAATCCATCCATATAATCTTTCAAAATCAGCTCCAAAACATCATTAGAAAAACCACCGGAAGAAAGTGCAATAGTGTATTTAGAAACATTACTAACATCTTTTTCAATCATAGTCTTTTTTCTCCATTTTGCATGAGCCAAAACCAAAATTTTATCCCCAATTTGACCTTCCACAGTCTTCATAAAAACAAAGTCATCCTTCTCACTATTCCATTCCTTTTTCCCATCCAATTCCTTCTTCGGAACAAAAACAGACTCTTGACCAGGAAATGTCACCTCCCATCCGCCATCAACAGGCATAATCATTTTCGCAAAAATATACGGAGCAATAGGATGTTTCTTTACTGCAAACAAGGAAGCCAAATAATAACAATTCCCCGTAGTAGTCGTTTGCCTAAAATGAGAAAAATCTATCCCCTCTGGAAAAAGCTCCTCAAGCATCCGAACTTTTTCTGGACTCAAACCTTCAACCCCAGTCAACATCCGCATATATTGTGTCGCCTTCCCTTTTTCCCTAGTGCTTAGCGCCCCACCCATAACACCTTCCACATCCATTTGAACCGTTGGAACATACTTCGGTCGGTTAATCACTGGAGAAGTAGCAGGAGCCGCATCCAAGCCCTCAGGACTTATCATCTGCGCCATCGGCCTCTCTCGC
>JAUUZY010000060.1 GCA_030592015.1 Candidatus Peregrinibacteria bacterium
CTTCTCAAGACATTCATCTTGTCACTTCAAATGGTAATAATCCAGATAAAACATCTGACAGATTCTTTCATTATTCAGATTATAATGACTTTAGACAAGCTCTTGTGGGTTTGTAGTTTTTTGTTGCTTAAAATCTAAGTTTATTCATTCAAGATTTTACATTTTTAGATACAATTTAGACTACTAGCATCTAAAGCTTAGAGAATGAGTCTTTTGTGGTAGTTGTCTATTTAGAGATGTCTATAAAAGTGTTCAAGAAAAAAGGGAAAAGGTTAAACAAAATTTGCTAAAAGGAGACTAGTCTTCTATATTTGTCTAAGCAAAACAAATAAAAGTATAACAAAACACTTTAGCAATGACAGCCCTTGAATTCAATCATCAATTATTGAGTCTTGAAACTAAGTTGAGATATTTTGCACAAAGTCTAACAATGGATTCTGAACAAGCGAAAGATTTGTTGCAGGAAACTATGTTGAAAGCCTTGTCTAACAGGGATAAGTTTCAGGGAGACAAAAATTTAAAAGCGTGGGTGTTCACTATTATGAAGAACACTTTCATTAATAATTATCGCAGAGCAGTTAGGTCTAATACAATTATTGATACCACAGATAATCTTTACTATTTGAATTTGTCGAATGAGTCTGGATTTTCTAGTCCTGAATCTTCACATAGCGAGCAAGAAATTCAGAAAGCAATTAATGACTTGGGCGATGATTACAGAGTTCCTTTTGTGATGCACACAACTGGATACAAATACAAAGAAATTGCAGAATATCTTGAACAGCCCCTTGGTTCGGTGAAAAGTAAGATATTCTTTGCTCGTCGAAAGCTCATGGTTAAATTACAAGACTATAAATAGAGGAAATCTCGGTTCGCCGAGATTTTTTTTAAACCTTTGTTCCAGAATAAAGTCTAAACCCCAAACATTAAATTTTTTATCATGAAAAACAGACTAGTAAAATTATTGTTGGCCGTCTTGATTGTAGCAGCACCAACTCTAAGTAGTGCTCAAGATCGCGGTAGTAGGGGTGATTTTGAAAAAAGAATTAAGGAACAAAATGAAGCTCTTAAAAAGGATCTGAAACTTGATAAAAAGCAGTCAGCTGCTTATGATAAGGTTCAGAAAGAATATAATGAGAAGCGGACGAAAGTTATGACTGAGATGCGCAGCGGCAGTGGCGATAGAGAGGGTATGCGTGAGAAGATGACTGAGATGCGCGATGGATTAGATAAGGAATTGAAGGAGGTTTTTTCTGCTAAGCAATATAAGAAGTATAAGAAAATCCAGGCTGAAAGACAGCAAAGCCGTGGTCAGCGAGGTCAAGGACAAGGAAGAGGTGGAATGGGTGGTGGAAACTAATGAATTGAGGAGGTAGTTATTTTATTAACAAATTGCCATTCAATGATTTAGCTCCCAATAGAACTTGGATATCATAATTACCCGCTTTCGGAAATTTTATTTTCGGGAGCGGGTAATTTGTTGAATCACTTTCTTTGTCAATGATGAGATCCCAAGTAAAAATATTAATACCCTTTTGACTTAATAATTGAGTTGAATATATTAGATCTCCACTTTCATGGTATATATCGATTTCCGTATCCAGATTATCATGACTAAACCATGTTATTACAGCTGGCTGTAGAGATTCAAAATCCCAATCATTGTTATAATCCTTTTGTTGAGGAAGACCACCATCAATGCTGCTAAGAAATTGAGGCTCCTCAATGAAGCCTGACTTTGCAAATATTCTTATTGGTCTTATATCAGAATAAAAAAGACCTTGACCATGGCTGGCTGCCAGAAGAAATTGATTGTCAGACATCCACTTTAACTGATGAATACTCGAGGTTGGTAGATTGGAGCTAATAGGCTCCCAATCTTTCCCTGCTGTTCGACTACAGTAAACACCCACATCTGTTCCTACATACAGTATGTTCTCAAATTCAGGATCTTCATTAATGCAATTTACCGGTATAAGGGGCAGATTTGATGAGATGTTTTTCCATTTGCTACCGAAGTTATCAGATACAAATACATAGGCTTGCTGATCGTCATTATCCATCCCTTTTGCAACTAAATAGATTCTGGATATTTCATGCTGGGAAGCAAAAAGCCCAACAATCTTTTTTGTGGGAATACCTAAAGAAACCTCAAACCATTTTGTACCATCATTTCGGGATACCCACACAGCACCTTTTTCCGTTGCTGCATAAATTATTCCAGGTTTAAGAGGAGATTCTGCGAGACGTGTGATTGATCTGCTTTTTTTATCCTCGAATTTCGAATAGGTAAGGTCATGGCTATTGCGAATCCAGGTATCACCACTATTTGTTGACTTATATACTTTGTTTGCCCCGTAATAGATTGTTTTATGATTATGGTGTGAAGGAATTAGTGGAGTAAACCAGCTATTGCGCAGCGAACGTTCATCTTGATCGGGCTTTGGCTTAATATATTTGTTTTCTAAAGTATTCAGGTTTTTTTTATTCAGATGTCCATTTTGAGACTCCCAATATACCCAGTCAGGATCGGAAGCATCCGGAAAACAAGTAAAGCCATCTCCACCAGACCATGGATCAAGCCATATATAGTCCCAATTTATACTGGGCGAGAAGTAAATATAAGGATTTATAGTACCATATAAGTTGCTATTATCCTGAGTTCCTCCATAAATCATAACAGGATTCTTTCCGCTTGTAAAGATGTCATGAAATTCTCCTGTTGGGATGGTATTTGTGTGAATCCAGTTTTCTCCCTCATCTTTTGATATATATATGCCACCGTCATTTCCCAGTATCCAGGTATCTTGAATACCCGGAATTATTTTAAGATCATGTTGGTCAAGATGTAGGCTAGTTGCTGGATTTTCTTTGATATGATTTATTTTTCCTGCAACTCGATGAAAGGTCTTGCCACCATCTTGTGATCTCATCAAATGTATTCCCAGAATAAACAATTCACTGGGTTTAACCGGATGTGGGATTATGTCTCCAAAAGCCCAGCCAAAGCCTCCATAATTAATCAATGGGTCAGAATGAGTTTTCTTCCAAGTATCTCCATAATCGCCAGAACGATAAACTTCTGCACCAATTTGCTTTTTATCTGATGAAGCATTCCGATTGTCAATAATTGCATAAATGTTTTCTGGCCAGGAAGCAGAGAAACCTAATCCTATTCTTCCAATTTTACTCCCTTCAGACATTTGGAAAGATAGAATTTTCCAGTTTTTACCCAAGTCATAAGAACGATAAATTCTACTTTTCTCACCATCCGGAATCTGCCAACTGCATGCATATAAGATCTTGTTATTGGCATCCCAGATAACATCGTTAATCCCAACAGAATCTGATATATATAGTATATTCTCCCAATTTTCTCCACCATCATCAGTATAGAAAAGCCCCCTTTCTTTATTTTTCGACCAAAAATGCCCCATAGCTGCAACAAATACTCTATTTTGATCGTAGGGATCAATCACAATTCTACCAATGTGATGGCTGTCAGTCAAGCCTTTATTGGTCCATGTATTTCCCCCGTCTTTAGAAACATATACTCCTGAGCCGGGATATGAATATCCTCTGCTGGCTCGTAATTGTTCGCCTGTTCCAAGCCAAAGAATGTCTGAGTTCTGATAAGAAATTGCTAAATCGCCAATCGAAAAACTAGGCTGATTCTTAAAGATATTCCTCCAACTGAGTCCTTGATTCTCAGTCTTCCAAAGTCCTCCTGATCCAAATCCAGCATAGATAACTGCCGGATTGTTATGCGGAATCTCAATGGTTTCAATTCTGCTGCCCATAAAGTCAGGCCCCAAGCTTATCCATTGTATACCGGCTATAGGAGATGCTTTCTCTAACTGCTTATGTGCCTCCCAATTATCAAGTATTGTTTGAGCATCAGAGTGGTGAGAAAGGGCGACTAAGACGCATGCAAAAATAAGTTTTGCCAGTAATTTGACTTTCTTGTTTCTCATAAATATGGACTCAGACAATAAACTTAATACAGCTTATCTTAAAGCTTCAACTTCCTCAATTGTTTTAGGTTTGCGTTTTCCTAAAACACGATAACCATCTTTTGTAATCACTGCATCTTCCTCA